>JBPCKZ010000052.1:0-3786 GCA_051003795.1 Bryobacteraceae bacterium
TGTTCGCGCTCAAGGCGCAAGGCGCTGTCGATAGCTCAAAGAAAGACGTCAACTGCATCATGCTGTTCCTGGTTGGCGGCCCTTCGCAGCTCGACACCTGGGATATGAAGCCCGACGCCCCGGCCGAGATTCGCGGACCTTACAAGCCGATCAAGACCAACGTGCCCGGCATCGACATCTCCGAAAATTTTCCGCGCATGGCGAAACACGCGGACAAGTACGCGTTGATTCGCAGCATGTATCACACCGCGGCCGCGGTCCACGATACCGGCCACCAGATGATGCAAACGGGCCGGCTCTTCTCTGGTGGCATTGAATCGCCCAATTACGGTTGCGTGCTGGCGAAGTTGAAGGGGCCGAACGGCGACGTTCCGCCTTACGTGCTCATGCCGCATCCCATCGGCAACACGGGCGGCAATATGCCTCACGGTCAGAATGCCGGTTTTCTGGGCAAGAGTTTCGATCCGTTCGTTTTGAATGCCGATCCGTCCGACCCCAATTTCAAGGTTCCGGACATGTTGCCGCCGGATTATCTGAGCGCTCTGCGCGTCGACCGGCGCAAGAACTGGCGCGAGATGATCGACCGCACGGTGAGTAAGTTTGAAACGTCGCAAGACGCGCGGCTGCTCGATTCAACTTTCCACCAGGCCTACACGTTGATGTCGTCCCAGAAGGCGCGCGAGGCGTTCGATCTATCGAAAGAGCCCGAGAAGGTGCGCGAGAAGTACGGATTGAATCGTTTCGGACAAAGCTGTTTGCTGTCGCGCCGGATGATTGAGGCGGGAGTGCGCTTTGTAACGGTGAATATGTTCGAAACGGTATTCGATGAAATCACCTGGGACATTCACGGATCGAAGCCGTTCAGCCCGATTAGCTGCTACCGCGACCTGGTCGGGCCGATGTACGACATGGGCTACAGTTCTTTGCTCGAAGACCTGCATGACCGCGGGTTGCTGCAAACCACGATGGTGGTTTCGACGGGCGAATTCGGGCGCACCCCGAAGGTGAACCCCGCCGGCGGCCGCGACCACTGGCCGCAATGCTGGACCATGATGATGGCTGGCGGCGGCATCAAAGGCGGTCAGGTCATTGGATCTTCCGACGACATCGGCGGCGCGCCGAAAGACCGGCCGACATCGCCCGCGCAGATTGCAGCGACGATTTATCACGGCCTGGGAATCGCAACCGATACGGAATTGCCGGGAGCGCAGGGCCGTCCCATGCCGGTTGTCGATCGGGGCAACGAGCCGATCGTGGAACTGTTCGGATAATTCATGTGCAAATCGTTTTCACTGATGCTTATCGCTACCGCCGCCTTCGCGGCCGATAGCCTCACCATCCTCCCTCAGAACGTCACGTTGACCGGTCCCGAGGCGATGCACCACCTGCTGGTCGAAGCGGCCGTTGGCGATCGCCAAGAAGATTGGACGCGCAACGCGCATTGGACTTCATCCAACCCGGCGGTAGTTACAGTAGATCAAACCGGTCTGCTGAAGCCTGTAGCCGACGGTCAAGCGATGATTACCGCAACCGCCGAGGGCCGCACCGCCTCACGCTCCGTCACCGTCCGCAATTTAAAAGTCCCGTTCACCTGGAGCTTCCGCAACGATGTTATCCCCGTGCTTACTAAAGCCGGATGCAACCAGGGCGCCTGCCATGGCGCGCTGGCGGGTAAGTCGGGGTTCAAGCTGACTCTTCGCGGGTACGATCCCGAAGTAGATTACGACACGCTCACGCGGCAATCCATCGGGCGGCGCATCTCGCTTCCGCAGCCGGCGCATAGCCTGATGCTTCTCAAGCCCACGATGGCGATCCCCCACGGCGGAGGCAAGCGTTTCGACACCAATTCGCTCGACTATCGCGTGTTATCGGAATGGATCGCGGCCGGCACGCCGCCCATGTCGGACAAAGACCCGTTGATCCAGAACCTCGAAGTGTATCCGGCATCCGCCACATTGAAACCGGGCGCGGAGCAGCAACTGATTGTCCGCGCGAAATATTCCGACGGCCAGGTACGGGACATTACCCGCTGGGTCAAGTTTTCGTCCAGCGACGAAGGCGTTGCCACCGTCGACGATTTTGGCCACGTGAAGATGAACGGCAGCGGCGAGGCCGCCATCACCTTGTGGTATCAGAGCATGGTCCTTTACTCGCGCTTGAGCGTTCCGTTTCCAACCGCGGTCGATCCGAGCGTCTACACCAAGTTCCAGCGCAATAACTATATCGACGATTTGGTCTTGGCGAAGTGGAAAGCGTTGCACATCGCGCCGTCCGCTCCAGCAACCGATTCCACCTTCATCCGCCGCGCCTATCTCGATGCCGCCGGTATCCTGCCGACGGCCGAGGAAACCGAAACGTTCCTCGCCGATAAGTCGCCGGACAAGCGGGTCAAATTGATCGACGCATTGTTGCAGCGAGATGAGTTTGTCGATTACTGGGCTTACAAGTGGTCCGATCTTTTACTGGTGTCCACGCGCAAACTTAAGGCCAATGCGATGTGGACCTTCTACAACTGGATTCGGGAGAGCGTGAAGGAAGACAAGCCCTGGGATCGATTCGCGCGTGAGATATTTACTTCCTCGGGCAACACGCGTCAGAACGGCGAGTTGAATTACTTCGTGATTCACAAAGACCCGATCGACATGACCGAGAACGCCACCCTGGCGTTTATGGGCCAGCGGATCACGTGCGCGCGCTGCCACAATCATCCGCTGGAAAAATGGACCCAGAAGCAGTATTACCAGATGGCCAACCTCTTCTCCCGCGTTGGCTTGAAGAACGGCGACGAGCCGGGCGATACCGTGGTGTTTGCGAAGGTCACGGGCGATATCAACCATCCGCGCCTGCTGCGGCCGCTCCCGCCCACGCCGCTCGACGGATCGCCGATGTCTCTCGATTCGAGCGACGACCGGCGCGTGCATTTCGCCGATTGGCTCACGAGCCCCAAGAACGTTTACTTTTCGCGATCGTTGGTGAACCGGGTATGGGGCAACTTCATGGGCCGGGGTATCGTGCATCCCGTGGACGACGTTCGCGCCACCAACCCCGCATCGAATCAAGAGTTGTTCGACGCGCTGAGTCAAGATTTCGTCAAAAGCGGTTTCGATGTCAAGAAGCTGATTCGCACGATCATGAATTCGAGCGTATACCAGTTATCTTCCGAAGCGAACGCGACGAATCAGAACGATAACATTTATTACTCGAAATACATCGTGAAGCGGTTGCCGGCCGAGGTATTACTCGATGCGATGTCGCAGGTTACAGGGGTCCCGACTAAGTTCGCGAATTATCCGCTCGGCACGCGAGCGCTGCAGTTGCCGGATACGCAAGTGAAATCCGAGTTTCTGGCATCGTTCGGGCGGCCGGCGCGCGTCACGTGCGATGCGGCGGAGCGTTCGGTCGAGCCGAGCATCGCGCAGGCGCTGCACGTGATCAACGGCGACACGCTCAATAAAAAATTGAGCGCTCCCGACGGATTTCCCGCGCTGTCGGTGAAGATGGGGCTGTCGGATTCGCGGCTGCTCGATCTGCTGTTTTTGTCGGCTTACAACCGGTACCCGTCGGAATCGGAAAAGCAGCCCATGGTGGATGCGCTGAACAAGGCTCGCGGGAGCGATCGCGAGGCGAGGCAGAAGGCGATCGAAGACATGATGTGGGCCATGCTAACCGGCAAGGAGTTTTTATTCAACTACTAATGTGGCGCGGACACTCGTGTCTGCCGTGTCCACACTCGTGTGGACACAGGTTCCGAAGCGGCGAAAAACCTGTGTCCACACGAGTGTGGAC
>JBPCKZ010000053.1:0-8537 GCA_051003795.1 Bryobacteraceae bacterium
TGTGGACACGGCAGACACGAGTGTCCGCGCCACAAAAACAAAATCATTCCCACTCGATTGTGGCTGGGGGCTTGTGCGTAAGATCGTAAAAAACGCCGCAAATCGCCTTCATCGCCAGTAACTCCGAAGTGATCCGCCGCAAAATACCGTCGTCCATGCCCACCGATTCCGCCGTCATTCCGTCCCGCGAATCGATCGGCCTCAGCACCACCGAATCCGGCGATTCCTCCGTGCCGAGCGGGATCAAGACAACCGGAAATTGCCAGACCTTCTTGTCGAATCCGCTCTCATGCGAGATCGCCCGCACGGCTGCATCGGCCTGGCGCAAGAGGTCCACGCGCTCGGGCGTCAACCCGCTCGCCCTCACCCGCATGTCCGCCAGCGGGGCGCGCGAATCCACCCGCGCGATCACGCGATTGATTTCGGCGGTACGGTTCACCAACTCGGTTGCCGTGTTCCGAAGATCGGGCGAATAGCGGTCGAGCGCCAGCACTGGCGCGTAGCTGCGCGAATCGCCCTGCACCCCGACCGAGCGAATCGGGACGACGTACCCCTCGTCCGCGGGAATGAGAGGCAATTCAGTTTCCGAGCACAAACAGCGAATCGCCAGGCCCGGTCCTGGAAACGGATGCCTGTCGAGAAACTCATCCGGCAGCCCCAGCTCGCGGCCGATTTCGCGAACTTCGTCTTTGTAAAACGAGCTCAACGGCTCCACCACGCGCCCGCATTCGAGCAGCTTTTGAATTCCCGGCACGCGATTGTGGTGTGTTTTGATCAGCGCGGCTTTCAGGGTTCCGCCCGATTCAATCGTATCCGGATAGATCGTCCCCTGGCCAAGAATCCAGTGCCCGTCCAGCAGATGATGGCTTTCCACGATCCGCTCCTGCACCTGCACGAATTGCTCGCCGATGATTTGCCGCTTCGCTTCCGGGTCGGTAATGCCCGCCAGGGGAGCCAGAAACCGCTCCGCCGCGGATTCGATCTCCACCGCGTCTCCGAACAGGCGGCGCACGAATTCCGTCTCGCCCGCGCGCATCAGTCCGGTATCGACATAGACGCCCCGCACCCGGTCGTTCCCGAGCGCGCGGCGGCAAAACGTATACGCCACCGTCGAATCCACGCCGCCGCTCACGAAGAAAAAAACATTCCGGTCGCGCACCGCCGCTCGAATGGCATCTTCCACCACGGGCCCGCGATGCTTCGGGTCCCAATCCTTCAGGCAGCCGCAGATATCGAAAACGAAGTTCGCGAGTAATCGACGCCCGTGGGTCGTGTGGACCACCTCCGGGTGGAACTGCACGCCATACAGGCCCAGCGCCGGCTCCTCGATTGCGGCGATGGCGCAAGTAGCCGTCGTCCCGGTTGCCGCAAAACCGGGGGGAAGGGCTTCCACGGAATCGCGATGGCTCATCCAGATTTGCTGGGAAGATTCCAGCCCCGCAAACAGCTTGCCCGCGTGGCGGACATGGAGCGTCGCCAATCCGAATTCGCCTTTTTCGCTCTTGCGAACCGCTCCGCCCAGCAGGTGCGCCATCAAGTGCTGCCCGTAACAGATGCCGAGCACCGGACTTCCCGAAGTGAAAATAGCCGGATCGACCCACGGGCTTCCCGGGTCGTAAACGCTGTGCGGGCCGCCCGAAATTATGAGGCCTTTGCTACCGGAGAGTTCGTTCGAAGGCGTTTCGCTAGGCCGGACTTCGGCATAAACACCAAGCTCGCGAACCTTGCGGGCGATCAAATGGCAATACTGACCGCCGGTGTCGAGAATTGTAATCTGAGCGCTTACTTCGACATCCTTTGCACAATCACTTTTCTGGCGGAATCGAGAAGGGCCTTGGCTTTCGGAAGCGCGTCAATGGCCTTCGCCACCGCGGGATCGGTTTGGACGTCGAAGACCCGGCTATTATCGCTGCTGAATGCCGTCCAGTACATCTCGTGCTCGAGTTGGCGCTTGAGGAAATCTTGATCTTGCGCGAAATCGGCCTCGGTGAACTGCACGCCGTTTTTCAACACGTAATCGTGGAATTCGGTCATGATGATGTTGTCCGGCGACCAGCCTTCCTTGATGTTGATGCCGTTTACGCCAAAGTAGTGGCGCGTGAAGTTGAAGAATTCCTGTTTCCCGAGCAGTTGCGATTCGAACTTGTCGAGTTTCGGGGACATGTACTTCTCATCCGGCGTGATGCCGCCGCCGCCATAAACCGTGCGGCCGCTGTCCGTCATCTTCACATCCTGCGGATTTTTGATTTCGCTCTTGTTCTGGTAGTAGTCGAAGAACGACAGGTTCGAATAATCGCGCTGGATAAGACGCCCGCTCGGCGTGTAGTATTTGGCGGTGGTCAGCGCCAGGCCGGTATTTTCAACCAGGGGATAAACGGTCTGCACCAAGCCTTTGCCGAAGGTGGTATCGCCTAAAATCCAGGCGCGGTCGTGATCCTGCAAAGCGCCCGAAACGATTTCAGAGGCGGACGCCGAAGAGCGATTGACCAACACCACCATGGGAAATTCGTGTCCGTGATTTCCGTTCTTCGCGGTGTAGACCTTTTCCGCGGAAGCGCGGCCGTGATGCGATACGATCACGTCGCCTTTGTTTAAGAACTTATCGGAAACGGCTACCGCTTCGTTGAGCAGGCCGCCGGGATTTCCGCGCAAATCGAGAATCAGGCCCTTGATGTTGTTCTCGCCAACCTTGCGCAAATTGTCTTCGAGCTCGGCGCTGGTGGTCTCGTTGAACTGCTCGATGTACATGTAATAAATGCCGGGGCGAAGCATAATGGCATCGGGAACGCTCTTGCGGTTGATGCCGTCGCGCACCACTTCAAACGTGAGCGGCTGCGGGCTGCCCTCGCGCTGAATCGTTATCTTGACGGTAGTGCCGCGGGGGCCTTTCAGCATGTCGGCGACGTCCGACAGAGGCATTTTGTCGGTTGGCTTATCGTTTACGGCGGCGATGATGTCGCCGGGGCGCAAGCCGGCTTTGAACGCGGGCGAACCCTTGAACGGCTCGAAAACAATGGTCTTGCCGTCGAACTGCTGCTTGACCCGCATGCCGATCCCGTAGTACGAACCCTTTTGGTTCTCCCGCATGATCTGAAATTCATGCGGATCGAAGAAACTGGAGTGCGGATCGAGCGTGCGCAGCATGCCCGGGATCGCGCCATTGTAGATGGCCTTGTCCGCACTCAGCGGGTCGGCGAAATTCTCTTCGACCAAGCCATAGACTTTCGTGAAGCTCTTGGCGCTTTTGTTGATCTCGTCTTCCGAACTCGCCGCGGAAGCGACTTGGAGCCGGGGGCCGTAAAGCCCGCCGGCAAGTGAACAAAGCAAAACTATTAGGGGGAGAAACAGAAGGGAACGCCGTCTTTGGGCCATCAATGGACCGTCCTGAATTCAGTATAACAAGCCGTCGTATATGGCTCCCATCCGCTGGGCCGACGCTTCGAGCGAGAAGCCGGAATGGATGAAACCGCTAGCCTTCGCGGCGAGATCCGCGCGAAGTTCCGGGCTGGCGATCAGCCGTTCGAGAGCGGCCGCGAGTTGGGCGGAATCGCCGGCATTGAATAGCAGACCGCGCTCGTCCTCGCCGGTTAGCTCCGGATTGCCGCCAACCCGCGACGCCACGACGCAGCAGCCACAAGCCATGGCTTCCATGAGTGCATTGGAAAGAGCTTCGCTCAGGGAAGGCAGAACGAAAATATCGAAGCCGCGAAGCCAGTCCGCGACACGGCTCGTGGTGGGAGCGAAGGTGCATGCGTCCAGGATTCCCAAGCGGGCGGCTTGCGCTTGCAGCGCGGATTTCGACGGCCCGTCTCCCACCAAGACCAGCTTCAGCCCGGAGTTTTTTGCGTACACGAGCGTGAATGCTTTGAGGAGAGTGTCGAGTCCCTTTTCCGGCCGCAAGGCGCAGACTACGCCGATCGAAATCTCGCTTCGGCCCGGTTTTATTCCGGGTCTGAAAACTTCAAGATCGATGCCGTTATAGCAGAGGCGGATCAGCCGCTCGGGCACGTGGTCGTCGTCGATCAAATGCCGGCGCATGAATTCGCAGTTCACCACGACGGCATCGACCAGGCGGTCGGTGATGCGGAGCAGCCGATGATACAACCCAGGCGTGAGATCGCGATGCGCGCGTTGGCTCGAGACCACGACCGGCGCGCGAGACATCCGCGCGACCGGAACGCCGAAAACATTCAGAGGAACGTCGAACGTGTGGACCAGATCGATTTTGCGATCGCGAATGTAACGCCGTAGCTGCATCGCGCCTGAGATCGCACTAGCCGACAGGAACGAAGTTACGGGGAGCCGCAGGATCGGTACGCCCGCCGCGCGGAGTTCGTCGGCGCGGATGCCTTCGGAGTGAAAGCAGCCCACGTGCGGTTCGAAGCGCGCGCGGTCGAGAGCCTTGGCGATCTCCGTAAGTTGCCGCTCCGTGCCGCCCAGGTTTAACTGGTGCGCCATCAACAGGACCCGCTTCATGGGAGAAACGTTGCGGAACTGCGATGGGGAAGCGTGGTTCGCCAGGACTGGTGAATTACCGGGCTCTCGCGTTTTTCGCCGAAGGTGCGGGAGCGCCAGGCCATGTCCAGCTTTGCTTCGGTGTCTACCGCCAATGTGACGGGACCAATGCGGAATTCACGATCCGAAATTCGTTCCGGTCTCTCGCCGCAGTGCCAGAACCGCTCAATCAAGTGTTCGCCAGGCGGCCCGGAGACGTCGTCTTCGATGAGCAAACGCTCCAATTGGAGCACCCAACGGCGCCGATGGGTGAACCCGCGATAGCTGCATTCCGCATCCAGAACCACGCGATCGCCGGTGGCGATCCACTCACGAACCCGGACGACTGGTTTGTTCTCCCAGCGAAATGGCCCGGCGGGGTCCGCTTGATCGAGGCCGTTTATGCGAATCGTATTGTGCGCGCTCGAACCGCGAAACCAGTCGCGCCATTTCGGGTCGGCGACATAGGTGTAGGTGCCGGGATCGATCAGGATTTCTCGATCGCCGAGGCGCATCGTGAAGCTCAGCGTATCGGAGTGGCTATGACCAGCGCCGCCCGCGCCGAACGGACCCGCGTCGGCCAGGATGTGAAGACCGCTCCCCTCGATCACGGCGATCCCGGAATCGGCGAACAGGCGCGACCCACCCGCTCCGTTAGCGGCGCGCCCGAACCGATCCCTATCCCCGTAGGGATGAAACAACCGGCCGCCATCGTCGTCGCCCAAAAACGCGAGTGAACCGGTCTCGCCCATCAAGGCGGCCAAGTACTTCGTCATCTTCCGCAACACGTCGCGATAAGGCTCCGCGTCGTCCGCCAGTCGCGAGTGCAGCCGGAACATATCGAGCGCATAAACGTGATAGTAAGTCGATTGCTCAAAGTGGCTGCCATCTTCGCGCACTTGGGCGGTCAACTGTTCCGCGACTATCCGCGCCCCATTGCGTTTCCAGCGGCGGGGAAAATCCGGATACACCGCGCCGAGCGCGTGCAGCGCCACCGCCTCGCCAAGCAGGTGCGTGTTGGGTGAAAAGTATGTCGAGAGATTGTGTTCCAGATACAAGCCATGTCGGTACAGCCCGTTCCGAAATCGTTCGCGGAACTTTGGATCGAAACGCGGCTCGAAACGCGATCCGACCAACTGATCGATCCACATCCACGAAAGGGCGCGAAACGCGACCTCAAGCGCGCTCGCCCAATTGATGCCGCGAAGAAACGGATTCTGTTCGAGCCAACTTTCCAGCTGCCTTTCAATCTCTCGAATGCATTCGCCACCGCCTTGTTGCGCCAGCACCACCAGATGCTGATGCCGGTTCAACTCCCAAATATTTTTGTGGTCGCCGACGCGCGCGAAATCCAGATACGGAATGCGCTTGAACCAAGCCAGGCCGCTCGTCTTGCCATTCGGGTAATCGCGTCGCCACTCGATGTCGGGACCGGTCTTGACAACGCCGCCGAGCAGTGGAATGCGATGCGCCAGGATTTCAGCCGCCAGTTTGTCGATCTCAGCCCTGTCCACCGGCGGGATGACACCACTTACATCGCGAGGGGCACGCGCCTTACCCCGAAATCGCGGCTGCACAACAACCATCGCCGCGTTCGCCGCAAGCTGCCGCAGCCTGAACCGCAGCTCGCGCGGACTACGCCGGAATTTTTTTAAAAACAAATTCGTTGCAGCCCAGGCTGCCGCCGCACGTGGAGAGCCTTTCCAGGCTGAAGCCGCGCGCCCGGTAAAAATCGAAAATCCGCTCGGGCTTGGCAACTTCAAACGGGTATCCGCCGGCCCAATCCACCACATCGTGCCAAGCCGACATGCCGCGTCCCGCGCCGTGGTTCCGCCAGGTCTCGAACGGCCGCAAGCGAACGAAATCTTTCACGACCGGGCGCCACCACTGGTGCACGCAGATTGCCGATTCGAGAAGCGGACGGAACGCGCGAGGAAGCCGGTTGTATGCGCGCTTCACGCCCTTCCAGCGTTTACTGGGAGTGCCTTGATCGTTATAAATAGCGATAAAGAGCTGGCCGCCGTCGGCCACCAACGGGGCGACGTTCCCCAGGGCCGGCCACATGGAACCCGTGTGGTGCAGCACGCCCCAGGAATAGACCACGTCGAACCTTCCCAAGGAGTTGAGAAACGCGGTATCGAGCACCGACCCTTGTTCCACCTCCCAGCCGGAATCGCCGCCGTCATGGCGCTTTTTTAATTCGCGCGTGCACGCAACGGACTGCGGATCGAAATCGAACGAGTACACTTCCGCTCCGAGCCGCCGTGCCGCCAAACTGAAGAGCCCGCTGCCCGAACCCGCGTCCAAAAAGCGTTTGCCTGCGAGAGAATCGACCCCAAGCATGGATTTTAACGACTGTTCCGCGAGATTAATCCGGTTTTCATCCAGCAGGCCCAGAAAACGGGACCAGTTCAGGCCGAATTCGAAACGTTCTCCGGCTTTAACTTCCCGCTCATGTACCACCGTCATTTCGCTGTATTCCTCTGAATTTGATCCGTTTCAACGTAGCATAAAGAAAACGCTGCTTCTATGTGCGGAATTGCGGGCTATTTTCTCCGGGATCGGCTGGCGGAACTCTCCGTCGTCAAGACCATGTGCGATGCCATTCGCCATCGGGGCCCGGACGATGAAGGTTTTCATCTCGACGGCGGATGCGGCATTGGGATGCGCCGCCTCAGCATTATCGACCTCCACACCGGCCATCAGCCGATCGCAAACGAGGACGGCTCCGTCTGGGTGGTGTTCAACGGCGAAATATACGATTACCGGGAGTTGCGCTTCCGCCTTATCGGCCAAGGCCACCGCTTCACGACCCACACCGATACGGAAGTCCTGGTTCATCTTTACGAGCAGGAAGGCGTCGAGGGCTTGCACCGCTTGCGCGGCATGTTCGCCTTCTGTATCTGGGACGCGCGGCGCCGCAAGATACTGCTGGTGCGCGATCGTTTTGGCAAGAAGCCGCTCTACTACGCCGCGCTTCCAACGGGTCTCTATTTCGCAAGCGAACTGAAATGTTTACGCGCCGCCGGAGTGCCGCTCGATCTCGACACCGAAGCCCTGCGGCTTTATTTCCAGTTTGGCTACGTCCCCGATCCGTGGACCGCGTTCCGATCCTGCCGCAAATTGGAGCCGGGCTGCTGGCTCGAGTGCGATGCCGATGGGACCGTTCGCGAAGGTCGGTATTGGCGGCTGCCCGCTCCGGCTGAAAGCGCGCCGGCCAATTTCTCCGAAGCGGAAACATGCGGGCGCCTGCGCGAGAAGTTCGACGAGTCGGTGCGCATCCGCATGATCGCGGACGTGCCGCTCGGGGCGTTCCTAAGCGGCGGAATCGATTCGAGCTCGGTGGTAGCCTCCATGGCTTTGCAGTCGCCCGATCCGGTGAAGACGTTCTCGATCGGATTCGACGAAGCGGAATACAACGAGCTCGGCTACGCGAAGCTGGTCGCCGAAAAGTACAACACCGAGCACCACGAAATCATCGTGCGTCCGAACGCCGCGGAGTTGGTGCCGCGCCTGGTCCGGCAGTTCGATGAGCCTTTCGCGGATTCTTCGGCCATCCCCACCTTCATCGTCTCCGAATTCGCGGTGAAGCACGTGAAAGTGGCGTTGAGCGGCGACGGCGGCGATGAGCTATTCGCGGGGTATGAAAGTTTTCAGATTGTGCAAGGCTTGAGCCGGTACGACCGGCTTCCGCAACTCCTGCGCCGGGCTATTTCCGGCATCGCGGACCGCCTGCCCTACGCCGCTTACGGCAAGAATTATCTGCACATGATCAGCCGCTCGAACGCATTGGAGCGCTATTTCGAAAGCAGCTATGCGCCATTTCTGCTGCGGTGCGCGCTGCTGCAACCCGAGTGGATGTTGCCCGGCGACGCCGCCTTCCTGCAGCGCGCGTTCGCCAATTGCCTACTCCCGCACGGCGCGGACGCCCTGTCGCAAGCGCTCTATTTCGAAGCCACGGCGAAACTCTCGGGCGACATGCTGGTGAAAGTGGATCGCATGTCGATGGCGAATTCGCTCGAAGTGCGCTCTCCCATGCTCGA
>JBPCKZ010000054.1:0-25532 GCA_051003795.1 Bryobacteraceae bacterium
GGCATCAGAGAGAAACAGGTCTTCGCCGGGCATACCGCAAAGCTTCTTCTCCCAGTGTCTGCAGGACCGCCGTTTCAAGCGCGTCGGTTTCATGGCTTTTTTCAGTCGCCAGGCTTCGCAGCTTAAGCGCGAAACGCCCGATGTTGATGCCGTCGCGAACGGTGTAGCGCTCATCGGCGGCGTGCGCGTGCTGGAGAAACTCCGTGACGTAATTCAGAACGCGGTCTTCGGCGAACGGCAGATTCTCGCGCAGTATCTGCAATTCCTCATCGCGCTCGGGAAAATCGATCAGAATTTGCGGTTGCAGCCGCGAATGGATGTATTCGGGCAGCTCGAATGTCGAAGCGTCGTCGTTCATCGTGGTCACCAGGCGGAATTGCGGGTGCGCCTTGATCTTGATGCCCGCGACAATCGATTCCACATAGCGGCGGTTGTCGAGCAGCGGCGCGAGACTCGCCCAACTCTTCTCGCTCATTCGATTGCCTTCGTCGAGCACCACGATTCCGCCCCGGATCATCGCGCTCACCAGCGGCGAAGCGACGTAGCGCAGCTTGCCCTGCCCTTCGATCACGGGCGTAACGATCAGGTCCTCGGGACGCGTGTCGAGCGTGGCCTGCATGATGTAAACATCGCGCCCCATGCGCTTGGCCGCGGCATAGGCCAGTGTCGTCTTGCCGACGCCGGGCTTTCCGAGCAGCCGCGGGTTCATCGGCTGATCCCTTTCATCCACGACAAGCCATGCGGCCAACAATTGCCGCATCAATTCTTCCTGTCCGACCCATCGCACCTGCAATTCATCGGGATGCGAGAGATGCAGGGCGACCCCTTCGATTTCGACAATCATCAGTTGGCTGCGGCCTTGCCTTCCATGTCGTAGACCGTTACGGGCCCGTACTTCTCGAGCGCCGTCTTAATTTTGACGGCGTCGCCCACGGCCACTATCTGCACCGTATCGAGGTCTAAATATTTTTTGGCGACCCGCTCCACGTCGTCCGCGGTCACGGCGGCGATTTTGGCGGGATAGGTGTCCCAATAATCGTCCGGGAGGCCGTAAATCTTCCGCGTGATCGCGTAGCCCAACAACTGCGCCGGCTGCTCGAGCGAAAGCGCGAAGTTCGCCACCAGGGAATGTTCCGATTCCTGCAACTCGGCCGTCGGGACTTTCTCTTCCCGAATGCGCCGCAGTTCGTTCATGAATTCGGTCATGGCGCCATCGGTCACTTCGGTGCGAACGTCCGAAGTCGCGCGCCACGGACCCGGAAATTGCGATGCCGCGAAACTGCTGTAGGCGCCGTAGGTGTAGCCTTTCTCTTCGCGCAGCTTGATGAACAGCCGCGCGGCGCCGCCGCCCCCCAGCACGCGATTCATCACGGTCATCGGAATGTAGTCCGGGCTGCGGCGGTCAATTGCGATATTTCCCAGGATCAGATTCGTCTGCACCGAGTTCGGGCGATTCACCAACAGGATTCTTTTTTCGGTAACGGGCTTGGGATTGGGCGGAAGCTTCTCTTCAAAATCGGTTTTCTTCCATGCGGCGAGCGCCGTTTTCAGCTTGGGAATCAATTGCGCGGCATTGACGTCGCCCGCAATTCCGAGAATCGCGTTTTGCGGTACATAGCGTTCCCGGTGCCATTGCGACAGCATCTCCGGCGTCATCGCTTGAATCGATTCAGGCGTTGCCGAGACGATCGCGGCGGGAAAGTCTCCGTAAACCGCGCGATTGAAGCGTTCCGCCGCGAGAAACGCCGGACTCGATCTCTGCTGGCGCAACGACACAAGCTGGCGCTGTTTCATTTTGTCGAGTTCGCTCGCGGGGAACGACGGATGCAGTAAAACGTCCGTCACCAGCGCGAACCACTGGTCGAAATTGTCGCTTAGGCCGGAGGCGGAGACCATCGCTTCGGGCGATCCGAAACCGGACGAGGCGAACAGCGACGCCCCCAGGCGGTCCGTCTCTTCGGCGATCTGCTTGCTTTGGCGGATCGTGGTGCCCTCGCGCAGCATCTGGGCGGTGGTGCTCGCCAGGCCCGGCATGTTCGCCGGTTCGTCCAAAGCGCCCGCGCCCTTGATGATGAGTTGAAGCGTCACGTTCGGCAGGCGGTGATCTTCCATGATCAGAACGGTCAACCCGTTTTCCAGCGTGGCCTGGATAGGATTTGGAAGTTTCACGCGCAGGATTTCTTTCGAAACGGGCGCCCGATTTTTACGCTCGACTTTGCTTACGGAAACAGCCTTGTCGGTGGGAGCGCCGGCCGGAGCCTGGGCCAGTGCATTGAATCCAAAACAGACGATCAGGGCGAAAGTTTTTCGCATGACTAAGCTCCCGCCTTCGCTACCGCTTTCTTGGGCATTGGCATCGTGATGATCACGGTCTTGTTGGCGTCGGTCAAATATTTCTTGGCGACACGCTGAATATCTTCTTTCGTGACCTTTTCGATTTTTCCCTCGCGGGTGTTGATCAAGCCGGGATCGTTATAGAACACGGCGTCCTGCGCCAGCCGCATGGCGCGCGAAAGCGTGCTCTGCAAGGATTGCGCCTCTTGATGGCGCGAGACCATGTGGATCTTCTCGATCTCCGAATCCGCCACGGGCTCGTTCTTCACCCTCTCGATCTCTTCGCCTACGAGTTTCTCGATCTCACCTAAGTCCCTACCCGGACGCGCGAGGACAATCATGGTCTCGAGAGAAGTCCCGCGGCGCTCCTGAGTGCCGCCGAAACATTGGACGGCGACCTCTTTATCCTTCACCAGCTTCTGGTACAGACGGGAAGACTGGCCGCCGCCGAGGATATCGCCCAGAACGTCGAGCGCGTAAAAATCCGCCGTGTTTCCGGGCGGGATTTTCCAATCGATATCGATGCGAGGCACCTGCGCGAACTGGTCTTCGATGGTTTTCCGGCGCTCGCCTTTTTGTTCGGGTTCGGCCATATCGGGCTGCGGCGGCGCGGGCTGGGCCGGAATATTTTCGAAGTACTGCTTCAGCTTTGTCATCGCTTCATCGCTCTTAAAATCGCCGACGATCGCGATTACCGCGTTGTTCGGCGCATAATAGCGCTTGAAGAAATCCTGGACGTCTTGCACGCTCGCCGCATTCAGATCCGCCATCGATCCGATGGTCGAATGCTTATAGCCGAAGTTGTCGTAAACGGTCTCGCCAATCGCCTCATAGGTTTTCCCGTACGGCTGATTGTCTATCCGCAACCGGCGTTCTTCCTGCACCGCGTTGCGCTGATTGTCGAGATTCGCCTGATTGATGGCGAGCGAGCGTATGCGGTCGGCTTCCAGATAAAGCCCAAGATCGAGTTGGTTGGCGGGCAGCGTCTCGAAGTAATTGGTGCGGTCGGAATTGGTGGTTCCGTTCATGCCGCCCCCGTTGTTCTGGATCAGGATAAACTGTTCGCCTTTGCCGACATTTTCGGAGCCTTGAAACATCATATGCTCGAATAGGTGGGCGAACCCCGTGCGCCCCGGCTTCTCATCGCGCGAGCCGACGTTATAAGTCACCGCGATCGAGTAAGTGGGAGCGCTGTGATCTTCGGATAAGACGACGCGCAAACCATTCTTGAGACGGTATTCTTTGAATGGGATGGCGATAGGTTTGGCGGCCCGCGCGGATATCGTGCCGGTAAGCAGGACTACCGCGCCAAGAACGGCGGCGGACAGCAATCGGGAAGCTTTCATAAGTGAGTTCACGTCCATGCTACCGCAGTCGCGGGGCCATGACGGGCGGAAGGTGGGATAGAATCGGCGTCATGCTGGATCGACGTCAATTCCTTGCCGCGACAATGTTCGCGGGCCCGCTTGGCCGCCTCGCCGCCTCCCTCCACAAGAAAGTCAAAATCACGGACGTGAAGTGCATGATCGTGCGCGGCACGTGGGACTGGAACCTGGTCAAGATCGAAACGGATTCGGGCCTCTATGGAATCGGGGAGGCATACTGGGGGCCTGGCGTGAAAGACCTCATCCTCACGCAGTTCAAGCCGCTGCTCATCGGGGAAGATCCGCTCAATGTCGACAAGCTCTATACGAAGGTTCTGATGAAGAGCGCCGGCGCCGGGGCACTGGCGGGCGTGACCGTAACGGCGGCGAGCGGGATCGAGATCGCGTTGTGGGACCTGGTGGGGCGCATTCTCGAAACACCGGTTTGCAACCTGCTCGGCGGCAGGTTTCGCGATCGCGTACGTTTTTATCGCACGATGCAGGTGGTCGATCGCGTGGACGATCCGAAGTCGTGGCGCGAGAAAGTGCGGGAAGCGCGCGAGGAAAAATTCGGCGGCGTGAATCCCGGGTGGACGGCGTTCAAATTTCAAGGCGACGGCGTGCCGCCCAAAGCCGATCCCGAATATCGCGAGCCGGGGCACGATCCGTACGCCCGGAATCTCACCGCGAAGGACATTCGCCGGATCGTTTTTGGAATGGACATCATTCGCGAAACGCTCGGTCCCGATATCGATTTCGCCATCGAATGCCATTGGAAGTACGACGTTCGCGACGTGATCACCCTTGCCAAGGCGCTCGAACATGTGAAGCCGATGTGGCTCGAAGATCCGGTGCCGCCGGAAAACCCGGAGGCGATGGCGCGTGTAACGCATGAAGTCGACGTGCCCATCTGCACCGGCGAAAACTTATACACGCGCCATATGTTCCGCCGCCTCGTGGAATTGCAGGCCTGCGACGGGGTGCATATCGACATCCCGAAATCGGGCGGTTTGCTGGAGGCGAAGCGCATTTCGGATCACGCGGACATGTACTACATCTGGACCGCCGCGCACAATCCGGCGAGCCCGATCGGGACTATTGCAAGCGCCCACGCGGCCGCTTCGATGCGCTCCTTCCGTATTCATGAGCTGGCGAAATATATTCCGTGGTGGCAGGATCTGGTGATTCACGAAGGCCCGATCTTCAAAGACGGATACCTCGCCATCGAGGACAAGCCGGGCTACGGAGTGGAGATCGACCCGGATGTGGCCAAGGCGCATTTGGCGCCCGGCGAGACTTGGTGGGGTTAAAATGCAAAACGTAATGAACGAAAAATCGATTCAATCCGATCGCCGGGAATTTTTGAAAGGTGCTTCGGGCGCCATGGGCGCCGCTTTAGCGACCGGTTTTCCGGCAATCATTTCGGCGCAAACCGTGACCAATGCAATCAAGGTGGGTTTGGTTGGATGCGGCGGACGCGGGACCGGCGCGGCATCGCAAGCTTTGCACGCGGACGATTATACGGAACTCACCGCCGTCGCCGATATCGAACCGGCGCAGATCGCGAAATGCCTGGAAACGTTGAGGCATATTCAGAAAATCGCGGACCGCGCCAAGGCCGAGCCGTCGAAACAGTTTCTCGGCCTCGACGCGTATCAAAAGCTGATCGACAGCGGCGTGGATACGGTGCTGCTGGCGACGCCTCCGGGTTTCCGCCCCACGCATTTGGCGGCGTGCGTCGCGGCGAAAAAGCACATTTTCTGCGAGAAGCCCGTGTCCACGGACGCGCCGGGCATTCGCTGGGTACTCGAAACGGTCGAGAAGGCCAAAGCAAACAATACTTCGCTGGTCGCGGGTTTCTGCTGGCGCTACAACCAGATGATTCAGGATACTTTCGCGCAGATGCACGGCGGCGCCATCGGGCGGTTGGTGGCGTACTACGCGACTTATTACACCAGCCCGGTAAAGCCGATGCCGCCCGCGAGCACGCGTCCGGAGGGCATGAGCGACACGGAATGGCAAATTCGCAATTGGTACAACTTCGCGTGGCTTTGCGGCGATAGCTTGGTGGAGCAGGCCGTTCATAGCGTGGACAAGGTTGCCTGGGCGATGAACGACGAACCGCCGGTGAGCTGCGTCGGCGTGGGCGGACGCGCGGTTCCGGCCGAGGGCGGCAATATCTTCGATCACTTTGAGGTCAACTACCTTTATCCAAACGGCGCGCGCGCGTTTATAGCCAACCGGCAGATGGAAGGCTGCTACAACGAGAATTCGGATTACGTCTTGGGAACCGATGGGACCTGCACCATCGGACGCGGCCCGGTTCCACGTATCGAGGGCAAGACGAACTGGGTTTGGAGCGGCCAAAAGTACGACATGTATCAGCGCGAGCACGACCTGCTGTTTGCGTCGATTCGGAAGAACCAACCGATCAACGATGGCAAGCGGCTGGCCACGAGCACGCTGCTCGCGATTATGGGAAGAATGGCCGCGTATACCGGCCAACAGGTGACTTGGGAGCAGGCGATGAACTCGCAGGAGCGATTGTTCCCCGAGCATGTGGATTGGAACGGAAGCTTACCGGTGAAGCCGAGAGCCGAACCGGGAGTGACGAAGTTCTCGTAGTGCGAATTCTTTTCTCCGTTATTGCGGCGCTGAGCGTCTCCGCGCAAGCGGGGTCCAAAGTCGATTTCGCAAGAACGGTCGCGCCGATTTTGGAGCAACATTGCGCGGCTTGTCATAGCGCTGGGAAAGCGGGTGGCGGCTTGGCAATCACCTCGCGGAAATCGCTTATCGCAAACGGAGCGGTCGTGCCCGGCCAGCCTGAGACCAGCCCAATCTACACTTCCGCCGCGCGGGGTACCATGCCACCCGGCGGTCCGCGGCTCACGGCCGAACAGATCGCAGCCCTGAAAAGCTGGATTTTGGAAGGAGCGGAGTGGCCGGACACGATAGCACTGAAGGCGCCAACGCCTAATGCGGTAGACGAACATGAGATCGTTCGCGAGCTCCATGCGCGAATCGAAGCGCATCAAAAATCGAGCGCGCGCGCCGCCTACAAGATTACGATTCCAAACACGACGATTTCCTACGCCATGACTCCGGTCCCGGCGGGCGATTTCACGATGGGATCGCCTGACTCCGACCCTCAACATAAGCCCGATGAAGGGCCGCCGCACAAGGTCCACGTGGGCGCGTTCTGGATGCAGGCTCACGAGGTGACATGGGACGAGTACCAGCTTTTCATGTTCGCCAATCAAGCGGGCGAAACGGGACACAAGGACGAGGTTGTCGATGGCGTGAGCCGGCCGACGCGGCCCTATGTCGAAATGAGTTTCGGGATGGGCATCAACGGCTACCCAGCGATCAGCATGACCCAGCACGCCGCCAATAAATACGCCGAATGGCTCAGCGCGAAAACGGGAGAGTTCTACCGGTTGCCGACCGAGGCGGAGTGGGAGTATGCGTGCCGCGCGGGGACAGCCACGCCGTATTATTTCGGGGCGGATGCGGCGCAACTCGGCGATTACGCCTGGTACTCGGCAAATAGCAAAGGGCAGTATCAGCCGGTTGGGACCAAGAAACCGAATGCCTGGGGCCTATACGATATGCTCGGAAACGCCATGGAATGGACCCTCGACGCCTATGCGCCTTACCGCGCGGGCGCGGAAACCGATCCGTGGGTGAAGTCGCGCGCGCCGTACCCGCAAGTGGCGCGCGGCGGTTCCTGGAACGATCCGGCGGACATGCTGAGGTGCGCGGCTCGCGTGGCTTCCGACGCCTCCTGGAAACAGCAGGACCCTCAATTGCCAAAGAGCATCTGGTATCTCACCGATGCGCAGTGGCTGGGGTTCCGGCTCGTCCGGCCCGTGAAAATTCCGAGCGCCGAAGAGATGTTCCGGTACTGGAATAACGGCGTCGAACACGACGAGCGGTAGGCCGTGCGCTCCAGCCTGTTTCTATTGCTGCTGCTCCCATTCGAGGCGGTCGAACCGCACATGGGAACGCTCATCCGCATCAAACTCCACGCCGTGGATGAGCAACGCGCGTCAGCCGCATTCCACGCCGCATTCGAGCTAATTCACCGATTAGACGAAGTCCTTTCGGACTACAAACCGGATAGCGAGCTGAATCGAATCGCGCGGACCGCGGTCGGCAGGCCCGTTACGGTCAGCGACGATCTGTTCCGCGTGCTGGCCGCTTCCCAACGCCTCGCGAGAGAAAGCGATGGCGCCTTCGATATCACGCTCGGGCCGGTGATCCGGCTGTGGCGCGAGGCTCGAAAGATCAGAGAGCCTCCGGATGCCGCCGCCCTTCGCGATGCCGGGAGCCGCTGCGGATTCGCGAAGCTTCACCTCAATTCGCGTGACCGGACCGTCCTGCTGGACGAACCCGGCATGCAACTGGATGTAGGCGGAATCGCCAAGGGATACGCGGCCGACCGGGCGCTCGCTTGTTTGAAATCGCTCGGTATTCGAAGCGCGCTGGTCGCGGCCAGCGGCGATCTCGCATGCGGCGATGCCCCGCCGGGAAAGCACGGCTGGAAAATTGGAATCGATTCGGGCGCGATCGAATTGGCGAACGCGGCGGTTTCGACTTCCGGAGATACCGAACAGCACCTCGATTTCAACGGCGCGCGCTATTCGCATATCGTCGATCCGGCAACCAGGATGGGATTGACCAGCCGGATTTTGGTGTCGGTGCGGGCTGCGCGCGGGGTGGATGCGGACGGCCTCTCCACGGCCATCAGCGTTCTCGGCTGTGAGCGCGGCCGCAAGTTGGCCGCGAAGTATCCTGGAGCGGCAGTCGTGGTTTGCCGGAATTGAAGTAAATTGGAAGCACTTATGAATCGACGCAGGTTCTTGCAGGTGAGTGGACTCCTCGCCATGGCCCGGTCCTCCGCGGCTAGCTCGCGCAACATCCACAAAGCCATCATGTACGAAACAGTCAAGCTGCCGGGCGGCGTTCTGGAGAAGTTCCAGGCCGTGAAGGCGGCGGGGTTTGAAGGCATCGAGCCGATGAGCCACATGGACCGGGCCGAGGTGTCGAATGCGCTGAAAACCTCCGGGCTGAAGGCCGCCAGCGTGTGCTGCGCGACGCATTGGAAGAAGCCGCTTTCGGATCCAAATCCCGCTGTTCGCGAGGACGGCTTGCAAGGGCTCCAACAGGCCTTGCGCGATGCCAAAACATATGGCGCAAGCTCGGTATTGCTGGTCCCTGGCGTCGTGAATAAGGAGACGGCCTACAACGATGCGTATACGCGATCTCAGGCGGAGATCCGCAAGGCTTTGCCGCTGGCCGAACAACTGAGCGTGAAAATCGCGGTCGAGAATGTGTGGAATCAGTTCCTGCTGAGTCCGCTCGAAGCGGCGCGGTACATCGATGAGTTCAACAGCCCTTCAATCGGCTGGCATTTCGATGTCGGAAACGTGATTACGTATGGCTGGCCGGAGCAGTGGATTCACATTTTGGGAAAGCGAATTTTAAAACTGCACATCAAGGAGTATAGCCGCGCGAAGCGGGACAAAACCGGCCCGTATTCCGGCTTTAACCTGAAGTATGGCGAGGGGGACAACGACTGGCCGGCGGTGATGAAAGCGCTGGACGACGTCGGCTACACCGGTTGGGGAATCGCGGAACAACCCGGTGGCAATTCCGAAGAAGGGCTCAAGGAATTATCGGACGGGATGGATAAAATCTTCGCGAGCTGAAATTCGCCGGAAGCGGGGAAGGGTTGGGCGGAGATAACGGCGCCTACTCGGCCTCGCGGTTTAGCGTCGCAATGCGGAACGGCGGCTTCGATTTCTCCGACGGGTCCATTTCAAACGTCTGCTCGGTCTTCGCGGGATCGTAATCGCGCCACAGCCATGTCATCTCGGCCGGAAATTCCGCGGCCCCTTGTCCGCCGTTATGCGTGCCTTTCCCGAAGCTGAAATGGAAATCGTGGCCCGTCAATTTCAGCGCGTTTGCCATCCGGACATTGGCCAGCGGCCAGCTTCCGTAGTGCGGATTTTCCTGATCCTCGGAGCCATCCTGCAGCCATACGCGGATATTGCGTTTCGGTTCGCGCAGAATCTTTTCGGGATAGTCCTGGCCGCCATCGCGATTCGCCGGATCTTCCTTCCACTGGATGGCGGTGAAGCTGCCGATCCAGGTAATCGCGCGGGCAAACCGATCGGGCATCTGCCACGCGGCATTAAATGCGCAGATACCGCCCGATGAGGACCCCGTAACCGCGCGGCTATAAGCGTCCTTGCGGATGTTGTACTTGCTCTGAACTTCGGCAAGCACTTCGTCACGGAGAAATTGCGGATAACGGTCGCCCACCGTGTCATACAAAGTGCTCCGCATGGCATCCTTCAGCGTCCGATGCCACCGATCCGCGTAAGCTTTCACGAAGTTGTAAGTCGGCGTGCCGGGCGATCCGCTAATGTCGCCCGGATTGATGAACACGCAGATCATTACCGGAATTTTCTTCCGCTCGATGAGATTGTCGATAACATTCAGCGCGGGATTGTTCCCGTCCCGATGAATGTATCCGCCGCCATCCTGGAACACCATGAGCGCGGCCGGAACTTTAGGATCGTATTGCGCCGGCACATAGATCCAATAATCGCTCTTCATGCCGTCGTACATCTTGCTGGTGTGGACCATCTTTTCGGACAACTTACCCGACGGGACGCCAGGCTGCGGATAGGATAGGGGTCCGAACGCGGGGAGATCGAGGCGGCCGCCAAACTTCGTTTCATCGACCATGTAATAGAACGCGTGCAGCTTGGCGACTTGCGGGATCTGGGCCGCCGTGCACCAGATATCGCCGCCGGCGATCCGCTGCATCGCCGGACCGGCGGCGCCATCAATGTAGAGCGACGGTTTCGATGCGGATTCCATGGCGAAAAAGAAATCGGGGCCGTGTCCCGCCCAGGCCGTTCCGGCTTTGAGTTCATTCGCCGGGAATGTCGCTGTAATTGCATCGCGCAAGCCGGCGGATTTGGAATTAGCGAGCTCGATCAATTGAGGCGCGGTGGATTTGCTCGCCGCGAAAGCCGGCGCGATCAGCAGTAAGCAGAGAAGTATGGATTTGCGCATGTCAGGCTGCAATATTATCGCTTACTCGCCGAGTTCGAATGCAAAAAGGCTTCGGCCCGCGCCGATGGCCACCACCTGCTTGCCTTGACTCAAATACGAGATCGGGTTCGCGCGGATCATGCCGCCCGTATTGATCCGCCAAACCTCTTTGCCGGTCGCCGAATCGAGCGCGAAAAAATAGCCTTCATCGCTGCCGCCGAAAAGCAACTTGCCCGCCGTCGTGAGAACTCCGGCCCAGGGCTTCGTCAAAAGCTTATACTCCCAGACCTTCTCTCCGGTGGCCGGATTCAGCGCGCGAATCGCCCCGCTGCCCGGATCTTCGGGCAAATCGATTAATGGCACGCTTCCGATGTAGCGGTTTCCCGGACTGTATTCCTGCTCGCCTTTACGATACACGCTGCGGTTGTCCCATGTGGCGAGATAGAACAAGTTGGTATCCGGGCTGTAACTCGGGGAATACCAGTTAGTCGCGCCCTGTACGCCGGGCCAAATATAGTTACCTTCGGCGGTAGGGCTTGTGTCGGGTAGTAACATCGGCTTGCCTTCGTCGTTTAGTCCCTTGGCCCACGTCTGCTTGGCAAACGGTTTTCCAAAAAGGAACTTGCCGGTTTCGCGATCGAGCACATAGTAGAATCCACCGCGGTGCGCCCAATAGACAAGCTTGCGCGGCTTGCCCTGCCACTGGCCATCGACAAGGACGGGAACCTGCACGGCGTCCCAATCGTGCACATCGTGGGGAATGAATTGAAAGTACCACTTGAGTTTGCCTGTGTCCGCATCCAAAGCGATGGCGCTGTCGCTATACAGGTTGTCCCCCGGACGAGAGTCGCCATTCCAATCGGGAGAAGGGTTGCCGGTCCCCCATATGATCAGATTCTGCGCCGGATCGTAGGATCCCGTAACCCAAGTCGGCGCGCCGCCCGTCTTCCACGTGCCGCCCGGCCAGGAATTGGCTCCCGGACTGCCCGGCTCCGGAACGGTCCAAAACCGCCACCGGCGCTTGCCGGTCTTGGCATCATAGGCGTCGAGGAACCCGCGAATTCCATATTCTCCGCCACTAATGCCGCATACGACCATGTCCTTAACAACCAGGGGAGCGGCCGTGATGCTGTGGCCCGTTTTGTAATCCGCGACGGCGACGTCCCACAAGACGGCTCCCGTTTTGGCATCGAGCGCGACCAGGTGCGCGTCGACGGTTCCGATGAAAACGCGATCCCCCAATACCGCCACGCCGCGATTGACCTGGCCGCAACAGACGTTGATCTTCGAAGGCAAGGCGCGCTTGTAACGCCAGTATGGCCGGCCGGTTTCGGCGTCCAGAGCGACAACATTGCTAGGCGGCTCGCTGATGTACATGACTCCGTCGGCGGTAATCGGCGTCGTTTCCACCGTGTGGGTTGTCGCCATCTGATAAACCCACTTGACTTTCAGTTTCTTTGCATTATCGCGAGTGATCCGGTCGAGCGCGCTATAGCGCCAACTGTTGTAGCCGCCGGAGTAAGTGAGCCAATTTCCCGGCTCCTTCGCCGCGCGAAGGATACGTTCCGCTGTTACTTGCGCCAATGCTGAATTGGCGCTTAGCGCCATAAATAATAAGACGCGGATACTCATTGCGCGACTCCTTCGGAATTATCCGGTTTTGGCCGCAGCGACGCGAGATAGGCGACGATACCGTCCAACTCTCCGGCGGCCAGCTTCCCTCTATAAGAGGGCATCTTCGAAATCTTCTCTAACTTATAGGATGCGAACCGCGATTTCGGGATCGAATGCAGTTGTTCGCCGAAATCCATGAACTGCACGTTGTAAGTATCTTCGTTCATGAGGAACCCCGAGTAGGTCTTACCGTCTTTGCCTGTGGCATTCACTACCCAGTAGCGCTCGGGCACGTCGGCGTTGGGATCGAGGATGGACTGGGCGAGATGGTCGAGCGATCTGGACGAGCCGATGTTGGTAAGATCCGGACCGAGCCTTCCCCCTTCGCCCGCAACGCGATGGCAGGCCGTACATCCCTTCTCGCGAAAGAGCGTCGCCCCGACAGTTGCGTCGCCGGGCGGCTTAGTTGAGGAACCGGCGCTTAAGGATCGGATGTAGGCAACCAGTTGGCGGATGCGATCTTCCGAATAGAATAATCCCGGCATCTCAGTACCGGGGACGCCGTTGGAGATGGTGTTGAGCAGGTCGGAATCGGAGCTTCCGTGATAGAAGACGCCCAAGGCAAGATTAGGTCCGCGGCCGCCTTCGCCATGCAGCCCGTGGCAAGCCGCGCAATGCGAGCGGAATGTCTTGGCCCCGGCCGCGATGTCGGCTGCGCTCTGCGCGTGAAGGAGCGACAGGATTCCGGCGAAGCAAAGGATTGCGATTGTTCTGGTCATTTGTGCGAGCGATAGCATTGTATCTCGCTTTCTGGCGCACGAGTGGCGGGTCAGTTTGAATCGCCGAGCCAAGCGAGATGGCCGGTAAACACTGCGCGACTTTCGGCGGTTTGACTTGCACCTTGGCGAAGCCATACGGATTCGGGTCGGATTGAGGGCCGAGATTCTTCCGAATGGCCGACAGCCGGACAGGACGACTCTTTACGAGTTCGCCCGAGCAAGGAGCTCTGGTCTAAGAAAGCGCCAACAAGTGCTTCGCTAATGGACTGAGGCGAGAGAGCGTTTCGGGAAGCATGCGCGGAACCAGACTCTCTCCCGATTCCGCAAGACGGCGGATATAAGCACCCTGAATCGAGTCGCGCGGGAAATCGACATGTAGATCCTGAGCAGGCAGGCCTGGTCATAGCGTGCGGGCATGCATTGTGCTTAGGCGGAACGGCTCATTGATGACGCGACAACATGCTTTGAGAATGGGCGGGTGCAGGTACAATCCGTCAAACTCCGCGCCCCTATTCACAAAGTCTCGGACCCGAGTGGTAGAACTTCCAATCTTGATGTCACTGGGTGCGGCGGCGGCTACAACTGCATCATACGCAGCAGACAGAGGAGCGAGATCTTCGGTTCGCACCGGCACTGGGATGATGGTGAAGCCATCCTCATCCAACTCCCGGCGGGTGCTGGCGGGCAGTTCGATACTTTCTATGACCGCGTTGAGGCAGTCCTGGATTCGATCAGCCGTGTCTTCGTCCTCTTCGCATAATCGCATCGCCGCGAAGTGTTCATTTGGAACGAGAAGCATTCTTACGGTTGCACCTGGATCACGCGTAATCCGGAACTTGCGAGTTTTGCTCAGGTCCGCCTGTAACGGGGTTGTATTTACTTATCGCCCGGTACTCATGGACGCAAGAGGCCCCGCAAAAGCGCGCGCCGCGCTTCAGTCCCTCCACAACATCTCCGCATCGGCGCGGCGGACATAATTGGCATCGAGCGCTGCTGGTTCCAACAACAGTCCTAGCTCAAAGCGTCGCGCGGCAATTCTTCCGATGGCCGCCGCCTGCGCGCACGGGACGTCGCGAATGGGCGCGTGCTCGAAAGGAGTGCCGCACAACGATGCGCGGAACGGCGTGAAATCCGTGGCCAGGAATTCGAGCGGGCCGCGCGGAAGCCTCGCCAGGAAATCCGGGAACCGGATTGCCGACTCCGGGATCGTCGCGTTTCCATTGGCATCGTAGAGAGCCGCGTAGACTTCGCCGCGACGCGCGTCGATCACCACCACCCGCCGATCCAGTTTGCCGAATTCCGCCAGCGCCGCCAGGTTTGACACGCCGATAGCCGGTTTGCCCGTCGCTTCCGCCAGCCCTTTGATGCAGGCCAACCCAACTCGCACCCCGGTGAACGATCCCGGCCCGGACGAGGCGGCATACATGTCGATTTGCTCCAATCCGAAGCCGCCGGAATCGAGCAACCGGCGGATGCGCTCGAACAGAATCCGGCCGAAGCCCTCGGGCGCGTGTAGGAGGACTTCTTCCACCGTTTCGCCCGCTTGCGTCAAGGCGAGGCTTCCGAATTCGCGGGTAGTATCGATGGATAGAATGAGCGGCTTCACTGAGCCAACTGATAATTGCGGTCGCTTACATAGACCTTCCCGTAGGCGTTCATTCCCGTCAATCGCAAATGCATGGAGGCGGGAAACCGGCGGGCTAAGTCGGGCGAAAGCTGCAGCGTTCCCCGGCTGCCCGTGCCTAACACCCGGTAACTTTGTCCGTCGGCGGTTACTTCGCCGGTCCAAAGATACATCATCGCGCGCGTGGCGCGCGTTTGTTTCTTGAGCTTGGCCGAGTAACTCGACGGGTCGTGCATATAGACGATGTCGCTCGAAGGTTCATCGATGGTGAACGGAACCTTCTCGGGATTTGACTCCACTTCCTGAAGAACCGGAGGAGCCGTCTCAAATTTGTATTCTTTTAACATCGACTCCTTCTTTCCCTCGCGCGAAATGTGCAGAACCCAGTCGTGCGCGCGATCGGGAGGATCGCCCAGGAAGCGGTCGCCCTTGAAGTTCTTCAGTTCAATCGCTTCGCCGTTGATTGGATTGAACCAGGCGACGTCGTAGCCGTGTTTTTCCAGTTGCACGTCCACGGCCCCGGGCTTTTCGACATAAATGATGTATTCGACGTCGCCCAACGCCACGCCGCGCCCGCCTTCCACGTCAAAAAACGGCTCCAGTTCCCAGTAGCGCGTATCGCTGAAGAAATCGAACCAAGCCTTCATCCGGGGGCCGGTCGCCGCGGGATATTGCCCATTCATGGTCGCGTTCCAAAGCCGCTTCCGAGCCGCATCGTCGTTACCGCCTCCGAAATCGTTTATGGCCGGCATCCCGTATAGCTGGTGTTCAATGGCGCCGACCTGGTCGTCGGAACTGCGATAGGTCAAGTAAGTCATCCACCCGTCGTCGATCAGCGGCGCGGACGTAGTTAACGCACCCGTGGACCGCGGATGCCCATAAGGGTCCATGTTCTTGAGATATGTACCTATTTCCTTGAGTAACTCGCGCCCGCTATCGTACGTCTCGAACGATTCGACGCCCTGCCAGGTAATATTGAAGGCCGAATAGCGCGAAACGATGTATTGAACGTATCGCTCCCGCTGTTCGCGCTCGGGAAAAGCTTTGGTGAGTTGGTTATTTCCGCCAGCCAGCATGATGTCCGTCGTTACGCCTTTGCGATTGATGAACAGGACACGTTGGTCAAGATCGCGGTAATAAGCCGGGTCGAACTTGGTTGGATCGAGAGTAATGCGCAGATGGTTTACCTTCTCTTGAACGCGAGCGGTAACGAATTGTTCGAACCGTTCCCGGTCGAGCGGCGGGACGATGTCGCCGCACCAGAGATGCGGCTTGTTGTTCTCGGTATAAGAAAAATGATGAACGTTGGCGGGCTGCACGAATCCAGGCGCATCGGATGGAGTGGCCGTGAAATGGCCTTCCTTGCCGTTCCAGCTTTCGATGTTGCTAGTGAGACGGTAATCCCAGGCCCCGGCTTCAATGGGTGAAAAGCGGATGGTCAGTTTCGCGCCGCCGTCCCAAAACGCCGGCATCAAAAAAGTTCGATGCCGAGGCGAGCGGAATTCCGCCCGCAGTTGGACCGTGCGGCCAGGGTCCGGATGCGCCGCGGCTTCGGTTACGGAAAGCTCAAATTGGATTTCGCAGGGCGAGTAAGCGGGTGTTGGTCCACAGACCGTTTGAGCGGGCAGCCGAATGCCGGTCGTAAGCAAGAGCACCGCAAGCCGAAGCTTCATGTACTCAGTGTATTTCCTGGCGCGCGCTTTCCACGGCCCGCATCAGGCGTAGCGTGTTTCCGCCATAAATCTTGCGGATGTCTTCCGCCGAATGTCCTTTCTCCAGAAGCGCCCGCGTCAGGGCGGGGAACTTCGAGACGTCTTCCAGCCCAACCGGGACGCACTTGACGCCATCGAAATCGCTGCCGATCCCAACGGCGTCGACTCCAGCAATCTTCACCACATGCTCGATATTTTCCACGACGTCGGACAACTGCGCCCGCACCGTTTTCTGGTGGGCGCGAACGGCATCGGCCGATTTTTGAGAGACAAAATCGCAGCCGAAATTGATCTGGATCACGCCGCCTTTTCTCGCGAGTGCGACGATCATCTCATCCGTCATGTTGCGTGCGATGTTCGAGATTGCACGGCACGACGAGTGCGACGCGAAGATGGGAGCGCGGCTGGTCTCGAGCGCATCCCAGAACGTCTTGTCGGCCACGTGCGAGATATCGACAATCATTCCCAACCGGTTCATCTCAAGCACGATTTGGCGCCCCAAATCCGTGAGGCCGTTGTGATGCTCGACGCCCGCGTTCTTGATGTCGCCCGAAGAATCGGCCCAGCCATTTGTATTGTTGTGGGTTAGAGTCATGTAGCGGATGCCGAGCGCGTAAAAATCGCGAACCAGCCGGACGCTGTCTTCGATGGCATGGCCCCCTTCAAGCCCCATCAGCGCGGCGATTTTTCCGTTTTTGCGGGCGGCTTCGATATCCGCGGCGCTCAAGGCCAACTGAAAATCTTGAGGATGGCGGGCCACAATGTCGTGCCGCACCGTGTCGATCATTTGAAGCGCGCGGTTCGCGGAATGGTTCTCTTTCGCGTAATCCGCCGCAACGTAGACGGCGAAGAAGACGGCGCCCACTCCGCCTTCCCGGAGCCTGGGAAGATCGGTGTGGCCATCGGGTGAGCGTTTGCCAATGTCGAAGCCGTCGACGGTTCTGCTGGTGACGTCGTTATGCGTATCGATCGGAAGAGCGGATTTGTGAACTTCGCGAACTTCCGCATCGGTCACCCGGCGGTGTTGCGCGGACGCGGAGATGCCGAAGAGCACAAAACACGCCAGCGATGTGGCCTGGACGGTTTTCGGCGCGTTCATTGCGCGTGCCGCACGGCCCGGTAACGGTCGGGCCCGCGCGTTGCGGAGCCTTGCCGCGAAGGCCCTTCACCAACCTGCTGCCGCCACATCGCGTAGTACAGGCCCTTGTGTTCGAGTAGCGCGTCGTGCCGCCCCGATTCGACGATTTCGCCGCGCTCCAACACGTAAATCCGGTCAGCATGCAGCACTGTCGAAAGCCGGTGGGCAATCAGAATGGTAATGGCGTCGCGGCTGGTTGCCACGTCGCGAATGGTCTGGCCGATCTCTTCTTCGGTCAGCGAATCGAGCGAGGACGTGGCCTCGTCGAAAACTAATAGCTGAGGCTGGCGAAGCAACGCGCGCGCGATCGATAGCCGCTGCTTTTCGCCGCCGGAAACCTTGACGCCGCCTTCTCCAATCACCGTGTCGAGACCGCGATCGGCGCGCGCCAGCAAACTTTGCACCGAAGCCTGGCGCAGCACTTCCCGGCACTCGTCGTCGGTCGCGCCCGGCCGCACGAACAGTAGATTCTCGCGGATCGAGCCGGAGAAAAGCTGCGCATCCTGGGTCACGAAGCCGATCCGCTCCCGCAAGCTCTCGATGTCGATCTCGTCCTCCGGCGTTCCGTTATAGAAAATGTGCCCCGCCTGAGGGCGGTAAAGGCCGACGAGCAATTTCACGAGCGTGGTCTTGCCGGCGCCCGAGGGACCGACGAAGGCGATCGTTTCACCTCGCGACGCACGGAACGTAATCCCGCTCAACGCAGCCTTGTTGGCCGTTGCGTGCTGGAATTGAACATCCTCGAACGCGAGTGTCCGCAACTGGTCGATCGCGACGGGGTGTTCCGGCCGGGCTTCGGGAGGAATCCCCAGGATCGTCTCGAAATTTTGCAGCGAGACTTCCGTTTCGCGATACACGTTGATCACGTTGCCTAGCTCCTGTAGCGGACCGAAGATAAAAAACGAATAGATGAACAGCGAGAAAAACTGCCCCACGGTGATTCGCTGCGTGAAAATCAGGTAGAGCATCAGAAACAGAATCGACGTGCGCAGCAGATTCACGAACGTGCCTTGCACAAAGCTAAGGCTGCGCAGGTACCGGATTTTCTTCAACTCCAGCTTGAGGATCTTATCGGTGGTCGCGTTCAGGCGGGCGATCTCCTGCTGCGCGAGGCCAAGGCTCTTCACCAGTTCAATGTTGCGCAGGGATTCCGTGGTCGATCCCGCCAGCGCGGTCGTCTCCATCACGATGGTCTTCTGGACTTCCTTGATCTTGCCGCTGAGCAGCGAACTCAAACCGCCCAACAAGGGCACCGTCAGCAAGTAGGCCGGGACGATGGACCAGTGCACTTGCGACGCGTAGACGGTCACGAACACCAGCCCGATCAGAGTTGTGAACAACAGATTCACGGCGATGTTGATCAGTTTCTCAACGTCGGTCCGCACCTTTTGCAGTTTGCCCAGCGTCTCGCCGCTGCGCTGATCCTCGAACAGCGCATAGGGCAATTCCAGCGAATGCCGCACTCCGTCGGCATAGATGCGCGCCCCCACTTGCTGCGTGATTAGGTTGACGAAATAATCCTGAAAATTTTTCGCGACGCGCGAAACGAACGCCACGCCGACCGCTGCGGCGAGCAGCAGGCCGACCCCGTGGATGAACTGTCCGACGGTGTATTCCTTAAAGCGGGTCGCGTAAGAATCGATAATGTGGCGGAAGATCAGCGGATCGAGCAGCGAAAACGATTGATTGATCGCCGCCAGCAGCAACGCCGTCGCCACCAGTTTCCAGTAACCGCGCAGATAGCCGTAGAGAATCGTCATGGGGCAGTCAAGCTAACCAGCGCAAGACGAGAGCTTCAGGACTTCGGTCCAAATCGACCGGCTCCGATTTCGCTTCTAAATTACTATCGAGAAAGAAGGCCGAGATGCCGTCCGGCGAAGGACGAAGCTCGAGCTTGCGCTCGCGGCATTCCAGGCGAAGGGTTGTGTCGATCCACGCGATATAAACTTTGGCGCGCAGTTTGTGACCGGCCCGCGTAGCTTCGCCGAGCAGCCGCTGTGTATAGCAGCTTTGCTTGAGGCGCTCGGCCCAAGGCGCTTCAGCCAGCGCCCGGGCGCGTTCGGAATCGCGGCGCCGGTTGTCCGCGGGCGAGCGTTCGTCCTGCGATTCCAGGCTCTTCAGGTTGCTCTCCAGGTTGTCGAGAAAACTCATCTCACACTAGTTTGGCGCACAATGGATTTGGAATGCTTTTTGAAACGATCCATCGCGCTCGCGCTTTGTTCCGCATGGATCCAACCGGGGATCGCGCAGAGCCTCTCAACCCACGCCGGGCTGTTCAGTCGATACGACAGCATGCGTCCCCCGCTCACATCCCTAAAACCCGATAAGCGCGGAGTGGTGGAGCTTGTGGCGGATTTCATTAACGACTATCCGGCTATGCCTGCACCGATCGGCGATTACTTGGCGGGCGATCCGGCCCTCGACATCGCGCACGTTTTTAAGAACGACTCAGCCGAAGTAGTGCAGACCGGGGGGTCCATCACGATCACCCGGCCGGGCGGCACGATCGATCAGAACCGAATAACCTACGTGGCCCGGGATCGAACCTTTCCGGATTTCGAGGCGGGGAGCACGTACGTTCTATTCCTCCAGACGCTCTCCGATTTTAGCCATTCCTTTCGTGTGTTTCCTGGCGATAGCTTTCTAATTTGCTTTCTAATTTCGGGTTCAAGCGTCTCCCGATTAGACGACTATCAACGGCACTTGGCTCTTACCGCGCGACTCACCTCAATGAGTGTCTCGGAGTTCATGGCTGCCGTTAAGGCTGCAATACAACCTTCATCAAGCGCGACTTGGGATCGTACAGACGGTCGAACCAAGCCGGCCCTTCATCGAGCGGGGCTTTGGCGCTGATGATGGGGTCCACGCGAATCGCGCCGCTTGCCAGCAGGTCGATGCAGGCCGGGTACTCGCCATTCGACGCGCACGATCCTTGCAAACGGATCTGGCGTGTCACCACCGATTGCAACGGAATCTCGACGTTCGGATTGATGTTTCCGACCAGCGTCACGGTCCCGCCTTTCCGGACCCCCAGGATGGCCGTCTTGATCGGTTCCGTCGCCCCGACCGCTTCGATCGCAACGGCCGTGCCGCGGCCATCGGTGAGCTCCTTCAAACGCGCCGCGACGTCCATGTTCTTGGGGTTCAACGTCTCGTCCGCCCCAAACTGGCGCGCAACTTCGAGCTTCGCGTCGTCCAGATCCACGGCGATTACGCGGCTGCATCCGGCAAGCCGCACGGCTTGTAAAACCAGGAGGCCGATCATTCCCGTGCCGACAACCAGGGCCGAATCGCCCAACTGGATGGGCGTGATGTTCACCGCGTGCACGGCGATCGAAACCGCTTCGATGAGCGCCGCGTGCTCGAAAGCGAGCCCGTCCGGAAGCTTATAGGCAATGTTTTGCGGCACCACCACGAATTCCGCGAAGGCGCCATGCCGCCGGTATTCTCCGCACGAAACGCCGAGCACCTGGCGGTTATCGCACAGATTGATTTCGCCGTGGGTGCAAAAAAAGCATTTCCCGCAAGACACGGTCGAATCGAACGTGACCCGGTCGCCCTCGCGGAAGTTCTTGACGTTCGCGCCGGTTCCGGCTACAACGCCCGCGGCCTCATGCCCCATCACCAGCGGTGGAATGCGGCGGCCGGAGCTGCCATCCCAACCGTGAACGTCGCTGCCGCAAATGCCGCAGGCTTTTACGCGCACCAATAAATCGTTGGGGCCGACCTCCGGGTTCGGAAAATCGACCACGTCGAGTTGCTTGTAGTTCTTGAGCAGAAGCGCTTTCATGATTTCCTCTGCCGTCACTTTAAACGATTGCCCCCTTCAAGTAAACTGTGGGATTGACATTATGCCAACCCAACTGAAAAACCAAGTGGTCCTTGTCGTAGGCGCATCGAGCGGCATTGGACGGGAAACCGCCGTATTGTTCGCTCGCGAGGGCGCGCGCGTGATGGCGTCGGCCCGCCGCGAAGATCGATTGCAGTCTTTACGCAAGCAGTTGCAAGGGGAGGGCCTCGCCATCGAAGTTTCCGCCGCGGACGCGGGAGACGCGGGCGAAATGGAGCAATTGGCGCAACACACGCGCGCCACCGTGGGGAACATCGACATCCTGGTGTTCGCCGCCGGAACGAACACGCCCGACCGGACGATGAAACGCCTTACCGCGGAAATCTGGGACATGATGCTGCACGTGAACCTGAACGGAGCTTACTATGCCACGCGCGCGGTACTGCCCGCCATGCGCGAGAAGGGCGCGGGGCATCTGATCTATGTTTCCTCGATCTCGGGGCTGGTGCCGGACGTTTCCGGGGCGGCGTACCAAGCCGGAAAACGCGGCCTATTGGGAATGGCGCACGCGATTCGCGTGGAGGAGAAAGACAACGGCATCCGCACGTGCGTGGTCTGTCCCGGACTTGTGGATACCGAGATCCTCGAAAAGCGGCCGGTGAAGCCGCCCGCCGAAATGCTGGCGAAAGCGCTGCAGCCCGAGGATGTGGCCGAAGTGATTTTGTCCGTTGCGAAATTGCCGGCTCGCGCGGTGGTGCCGGAATTGCAGATACTGCCGACTTACATTTGACAAGAGTTGCGCCCAGATGCGTCGCGGTCCTCATCCCGAATCGCCCCACTCCCTTGATAAAATCCGCGATACAATCCCGGCATGTCCACTACTCCCGACCCTACCCGCCGCGCCGTTCTCGGGGCCGCCGGCATCACTGCCGCTTCCTACAAGCGGCTGCGCGGCGCGAATGATCGGGTGCAGGCCGGCTTCATCGGCTACGGGCTGATCGGCAGCCAGCACGTCCACGATTTCAGCAATCAGCCGGACGTGGACATGGCCGCGATGTGCGACGTGTATCAGCCGCGCCTTGAGCAGGGCGTCGCGGCGTGCGGGCAGAAGGCCAAGCCGTATTCCGATTTCCGCAAGATGCTCGACAATAAAGATCTCCAGGCGATCGTCGTCTCGACGCCGGATCATTGGCACGCGCTGATGACCATCATGGCGTGTGGCGCGGGCAAGGACGTCTACGTGGAGAAACCCCTGACGCTCTTCGTCAAGGAAGGCCGCTGGATGGTGCAGGCCGCGCGCAAATACAATCGCGTGGTTCAGGTCGGCACGCAGCAGCGCTCGGGCAAGCACTACCAGAAAGCCAAAGAGTTGCTCGAATCCGGTTACATCGGCCAAATCGTAGGCACCCGGGGCGGTAATTATCGCAATATCATGCCCGGCTTTGGCGCGCCGCCGGATGGGCCGCCGCCGAACGAGTTCGATTACGATATGTGGCTCGGCCCCGCGCCCAAGCGGCCCTACAATCCCAAGCGCGGCATCTACCATTTCCGCTGGTTCTGGGATTACTCGGGGGGCCAGATGACCAATCTCGGAGCGCATGAAGTCGATATCGTGCAATGGGTGATGCAATCCAAAGGACCGTCCGCCGTGTCTTCGAGCGGAGGCCGTTTCGCGCTCAACAGGACCGGGCAGGACAACGGCGAAACTCCCGACGTGCAGGACGCGCTTTTCGAATATCCGGGATTCACCAGCGCGTTCTCATTGCGGGAAGTTTCGGCGGGCCGCCCGCGCCCGGGCGGCGGCCTGGAGTTCTGCGGCACCAAGGGCACGCTGACGATTTCACGCAGCGGTTTTGAAGTGTATCCCGATATGAAAGGCGATCCGCTAAACGCGATTCCGGTGTTCGCCGGACACCCGGCCGGCGCTCCGCACGGCGAAAAAGTAACGCCTCAGCCCTGGACGCAGGCGATGAAAATGCCCGGGTCCTCCGATGAGCAGTTCAATCTGCACGTCCGCAACTTCGTCGATTGCGTCAAATCGCGCCAGCGGCCCATCGCCGATGTGGAGCAGGGCCATCAAGTGACCACGGCATGCCATCTGGCGAATATTTCCATGCGGCTGGGACGTAAGCTCCGCTGGAATCCGGAGACGGAAGATATCGACGGCGATAAGGAAGCCGCGACGTGGCTGGTGCGCCCGTATCGCAAACCGTGGGACGATGTTCTTCGGAGTTACCAACTGTGACCAGAAGGGATTTTGTATCGCTCACGGCAACGGCGGCAGCCGCGGCCGCGCCATTGACAGCGGCCACTCCGGACGGCACGCCGCCCAAGACGCGCATGGGCATCGCGGCCACTTCGTACATGACCTACCGGCGATTTCGCGATCCCTCGGAATTGTTGGAGCATGCTCACGCGCTCGGCGCCGCGGGGATCCAAGCCGGCTTGAACACTACCGATCCCGCGACGCTCAAAAAGTTGCGCGCGCGCGCCGAGGAGTTGGGCATGTACATCGAAGCGATGGCCGCCCTGCCCAAGAAGGACGATTCCGGCGCGTTCGAAAAATCCGTTCAGGCCGCGAAAACCGCAGGCGCGCTGTGTATCCGGACAGCCTGCCTCGGCGGACGCCGCTACGAGAATTTCAAGAGCCTTCCGGAATGGCAGCAGTTCACGACCGAGAGCATCGCGGCCATCAAGCGCGCCGTTCCGATTGTCGAGAAGCAGCGCATTCCGCTCGCAATCGAGAATCACAAGGATTGGACGGTGCACGAGTTGGCGGCCATCCTGAAAGACAACCCGAGCGAATTCCTTGGCGTTTGCCTCGATTTCGGCAATAATATTTCGCTGCTTGACGATCCCATGGAAGTGGTCGAAACCTTGGCCCCGCACGCGTTTTCCGTGCACGTCAAAGACATGGGCGTCGAGCCCTACCCGGACGGTTTTCTGCTTTCGGAAGTGCCGCTGGGCGAGGGCGTTCTCGATCTGAAGAAGATGGTCGCGGCGGTAAGCAAGGCGCGTCCGAACACGCGCATGACGCTTGAGATGATCACGCGCAATCCGCTCGAAGTGCCGTGCCTAACGGATGGCTACTGGGCGACGTTCCCGGAACGCGGCGGTCTTTATCTAGCGCGAACCTTGCAATGGGTTCGCAAGGAATCGAACCGCTTGTCCGCGCTTCCGAGAATGGATTTGCAATCGAAGCCCGCGCTGCTTCGCCTCGAAGATGAAAATGTGAAGATCTGCCTGCACTATGCGCGCGAGCAACTGCAGGGCTAGTGTTTGGGTTTAGCGTTATTTTACCGCCGGCGGTATCGGCGGTACCGGCGTTGCTGCCGTTGGCGCGGGTCCGAAGAAGCCCTCATCGATCGTCACATTGGCATTTTTCCTCAAATCCTCGACCTCGTTTTTCGCGAGTTCCGGCCGTAATTTTTTCTCGATCTCCGGGCGCACCTCATCGAACGTCTTCGATTCCTTCTGCTCCACCTTGATGATGTGATATCCGAACGGGGTCTTGATCGGCTCGCTGATCTGGCCGATAGGAAGCGAGAACGCGGCTTGCTCGAACGGGGGCACCATCTGGCCGTGCTTGAAGAAGCCCAGGTCCCCCCCATTGGCGCCCGAGCCGGTGTCGTCCGATTGCGTTTTCGCCAATTCGGCGAAGTCCGCGCCCGCCACCAGCTTCTGGCGGATATCCCGCGCTTTCGCCAGCGCCTCCTCGTCCGTCAGTTCCTTCCCGCCGCTCGAGGCCGGGGAAGGCGAACCCTTCGCGCGAATCAGAATGTGACGCGCTTTCACCTGTTCGTATTCGGACTTATGATCCTCGTAATACTTCCGCGCGGCCGCCTGGTCAACCTTGGCGTTGTCCATCAGATCCTTATACAGCGCGCCTGCCAGCAAGTTGTCGCGTTGAAAGGCCAACTGCTGCTGAACCAGGGGCGTTGTATCCAGTTTGCGTTTTTCGGCTTCCTGCGAGAGAAGCTTTAGGCGGATCAACTGCTCGACGAACTGCCGTTTTCCCGGGCCTTTCGCGGATGCCTGAATCTGTTCGGGAAGCGCGGACACCATCTGGTCATACTTCGCTTCCGTGACCTTTTCGTTGCCGATTGTCA
>JBPCKZ010000055.1:0-5703 GCA_051003795.1 Bryobacteraceae bacterium
GGATGATAGAAAAAACTTGCTCGAACTGGCTACGAAAGGGTAAAACAAATTCATGTCCTGGACTGCGGTCCGTTGGCCGGTTTTGAGGTGACCCTGTATGGCCGGTTTTGAGGTGACCACTGAGGTCGGCATACGTGCGAACGAGATCCGGGGTCTTCGGCCGACCGCTCAGTGCGCGAAGCTGCTCCGCGACCGACTCGCGCGCACGCCCCTTTCTGAGTTGATGGCCGGCCTCATGGGATCCTTACTGGCGCTCGTAGAAGAGAGATTCGATGACGCGCTCCATTGCATGGAGGCTATGAAAATCGTTCATGAGCCGGAGGCCCTGGTCTACTTGGCACGGCACTATTCGTATATTGGGGCTTCCAATTCAGCGACAGGAATGTTGAAGCGCGCGGCGCAAGCTGGGTTCGTGTGCGCGCCACGTACGTTGCGATCGGACGCTTGGTTGGGCGCGGCGCGGCGTGACCCAGAGTTTGCTTCTCTAATAAATGAGGCGGAGAATCTGGTGGACCAAGCAAGATCGATTTTGTGACATCCGTCCGCGCCGCATATCACGCCACGATCTGCGGAATCAGGCTTCCGTACACATCCGTCAGCCGCATATTGCGGCCATTAAATCTATAAGTCAGCTTCGTGTGATCCATGCCGAGCAAGTGCAGGATGCTGGCGTGCAAGTCGTGGATCGCAATCGGCTGCTGTTCGGCTTTGTATCCGAAATCGTCGCTCGCGCCGATGACCTGGCCGCCTTTGATTTTCGCTCCCGCCATCCAGATGCTCATCGCTCCCGGATTGTGGTCGCGGCCCACGCCGCGCTGCGAAATGGGCATTCTTCCGAATTCACCTTGCCATACAACTAGCGTCGTATCGAGCAAGCCGCGCGATTTCAGATCTCGCAAAAGCCCGGCAATCGGCACGTCCACTTCGTTGGCGTGGCGCGAATGACTCTCGCGGATATTCTCGTGCGCGTCCCACGTATCGATATTCTGAATTCCTAATCCGCCGTGATAGAGCTGGATAAAACGCACGCCGCGCTCGACCAGCCGCCGCGCCATCAGGCATTGATGCCCGAACGGCTTGGTGGCCGCTTGATCCAGGCCGTAGAGCTTCCGCGTGGCGTCGCTTTCCTTGGTGATGTCCACCGCTTCGGGAGCGCAGCCCTGCATGCGGTACGCCAGCTCATAGGAAGAAATGCGCGCGGCCAGCTCGGAGCTGCCGGGATTCTTCTCGAGATCCATCTGGTTCAGCTTGTTCAAGAGATCGAGACGCGCACGCTGCTGCTCGGGCGCTATTTCGGCTGGAGGCTTGAGATCGATAATCGGGTCGCCCGACGCGCGAAAGACGGTACCCTGATAGGTCGCGGGCATGAAGCCGGCGCTCCAGTTCGCGGGGCCGCCGAACGGGCCGCCATGCTCGTCGTACAGCACCACGAAACCGGGCAGGCTTTTGTTGGCCGAACCCAATCCGTACGTCACCCAGGAACCGACGCTCGGAAAACCCATGCGGATCATGCCGCTCGCCAGCTCGTAATGCGCCTGCACATGATCGTTCGACTGGCCGTAGACGGAGCGAAGCACGGCGAGATTATCGACCTGTTTCGCGAGTTGCGGGAAAATTTCGGAGACCTCGATTCCACTCTCGCCGTACTTTTTAAACGAGAACGGACTCGGCATTAGCGGGCCGGGATTGCCTTGACGGACGACGATGTCGCCCTTCCCGCTCAGCGGCTGACCGGCGTAGCGGTTCAGGTTGGGCTTCGGATCGAACGTATCGACGTGGCTGACGCCGCCACTCATGAAAAGCGAAATGACGCTTGTGGCACGCGGTGGGAAGTGCGGCTTTTTGCCGGAATCGCCCGCCTCGCAACCGGTTTCGTCGGCCAGCAGCCCGTCTTGATCGAGAAGGTTGGCGAGCGCGAGGCCGCTGATGCCGCAACCGGAGCGGAAAAGGAAATCGCGGCGAGACCAGAAATTTTTCATGATGTTGTGGCGTGGACACTCGTGTCTGCCGTGTCCACACTCGTGTGGACACAGGCTCTTACTGCTCCGAACACGTGTCCACACGAGTGTGGACACGGCAGACACGAGTGTCCGCGCCACAGTACCAAGAAGCGAGGGGATTGTGAAGTTCTTCGAAGCACTTGCGAACGTGTTCCGCATTCCGGACCTGCGGAAGCGCGTGTTGTTCACCCTTGCGATGCTCGCCGTGTACCGCCTCGGCAGCTTCATCCCCACGCCCGGCATCAACATCGGGCGGTGGGAAGAATTCTTCGCGCGTAATTCGAGCAGCATGTTCGGGCTGTTCGATGTGTTCGCGGGCGGCAACATCCGCCGCCTGACGGTTTTCGCGCTCGGAATCATGCCGTATATCACGGCGTCGATCATCCTGCAATTGCTTACCGTGGTTGTCCCGACCCTCGAAAAACTTCAAAAAGAAGGCGAACTGGGCCGCCGCAAGATCACTCAATGGACCCGCTATCTTACCGTCGGACTGGCGTTGATTCAATCCTTAACCATCGCCACCGGTTTGCAGGCGATGGAAGGCAATATCGTCGTCCATCCGGGATTTGGATTCACGCTCCTCACCATGCTTTCGCTCACGACCGGCACGGCGTTCATCATGTGGCTGGGCGAGCAGATCAGCGAGCGCGGTATCGGGAACGGCATGTCGCTGATCATCTTCACGGGCATCGTGGTCGGGTTGCCGGCGGCCATCGGCAACATCTACAACAACGTTTTCGTCACGCATGAATGGAATCCGCTTACGCTGGTGGTGATCCTGGTGATGATGGTTGCCGTGGTCGCGTTCATCGTACTGGTCGAACGGGGAGAGCGCCGGATTCCGGTGCAGTACGCCAAGCGCGTGGTGGGGCGCCGCGTCATGGGCGGCCAATCGACCCACATGCCGCTCAAAGTGAATGCCGGCGGCGTGATTCCGGTTATCTTCGCTTCGTCCATTCTGGCTTTCCCGCAGACTTTGGCCGGTTTTCCTTTCGTCAAGAACAGTCCGTGGCTGAGTAACATGTTGGGATCGATCCGGCATGGTGAACCGCTTTATGTGCTGTTGTTCGTCGCCGGTATCATCTTCTTCTGCTTCTTCTATGTTTCGATTATTTTCAATCCGAACGAAGCGGCGGACAACATGCGCAAGTATGGCGGATTTATTCCAGGAATCCGGCCCGGCCGCAATACCGCCGACTACATGAACAATATCCTGACCAAGATCACGGTCGTCGGGGGCTTGTACCTGAGCATTCTCTGCTTGATCCCGGATGTCATGATTTCGGGAATCCACCTGCAGCACTTGCCGGTGATGGGCAACTTTATCGACCGTTATTTTCCGCGATTCCTGCTCGAAGGCTTGAACGTGCAGTTTTATTTTGGCGGAACGTCGCTGCTGATCGTCGTCGGTGTCGCGATGGACACGGTGAATCAGATTGAAGCGCAGCTAATTATGCGCCATTACGAAGGCTTCACGCCGCGATCGGGAAGGATTCGCGGGCGCCGGAGCTCGTTCTGATGTCCACAAAACATTGAGCGCTCCGGCTGTTTCACCGATGGCGCTGGTGCTGTTCGGTTCCCCCGGTTCGGGCAAGGGAACGCAGGCCAAGCTACTGGTGAAGCATCTTGGCATCCCGCAGATCTCGACGGGCGATATGCTGCGGGAACACATTCGCCTGGGCGACTCGTTGGGCCATAAGATCGAAGCTACCATGCGGGCCGGATCGCTGGTATCCGACGAAGCGGTGAACGACCTGGTCCGAATCCGCTTGGCGAACAAGGACTGCGAACGCGGCTGCATTCTCGATGGGTATCCCCGAACGCGGCGGCAGGCGGAAGTTCTAATGGGCGTGCTGGAACGCCGCGGAATGGATGAGGTGGTCATTCACCTCGTTGTTGATTATAATGTAATTATCGCTCGTCTGGCCAGCCGCAGGCAATGTCCGGTTTGCGGTACCCTATACAACGCCATTTCCAAGAAGCCGCGCGTGGATGGCGCGTGCGATTCGGATGGCGCGAAATTGATTATTCGGGACGACGACCGGGAATCGGTGATACGCGAACGCCTCGAAACTTACGAGAGGCAGACGCGTCCATTGATCGAGTACTTCCGCGAGACGGAACGACGGCTTTATGAGGTGAATGCGAGTCATGAGACGCCGGACGCGCTGTTCAATAGGATTTGCTCGTTGATTGGAGCGGCGATACCGGCTTCGGCATGATTATTCGAAAGACGTCCTCCGAACTCGAGAAGATGCGGCGCAGCGGGCTGCTGGTGTGGGAGATTTTGCAGAAGGTCGGAAAAATGTGCGTCGAGGGCGTGAATACGCAAGATCTGGAGATGGCGGCCGAAAGGATGATTGCCGCGGCCGGGGCGAAGCCGGCATTCAAAGGGTATTATGTCCCGGCGGCCGGGGAGCGTTATCGCTATGTACTGTGCGTATCGATCAACGACGAGATCGTGCATGGCATGCCATCGCCGAAACGGGTCTTGAAAAAGGGCGATCTGGTTTCGCTCGATACCGGCGTTTCGTTGAACGGGTATTTTGGCGATTCGGCTTTGACGGTCGCGGTGGGGGAAGTGAACGAAGAGGCCAAACGCCTGATGAAAGTTACCGAGGAATCGCTCGAGCTCGCGATCGATCAGGTCCGGGAAGGGAAGCGGCTTTTCGACGTTTGCGGAACGGTTGAGCGTTTCGTGATCGATCATGGTTTTTCGATCGTCAAGGAATACGTCGGCCACGGGATTGGGACGCAGTTGCATGAAGAGCCGCAGATTCCGAATTATGTGGATCGCAAGAACGAGAATCCGCGTCTGCGCGAGGGCATGGTGCTGGCGATCGAGCCGATGGTGAATTCGGGGGGTCCTGAAACGAAAGTTTTGAAGGATAAATGGACGGCCGTCACGAAGGACGGCTCCTATTCCGCGCATTACGAGCATTGCGTCGCGGTGACGGCGAACGGGCCGTGGGTATTGACGCGGCCGTGATGGTGGAAGCGAGAGTTTTGGAAGAACTGCCGAGCCTGGTGTTCCGCGTGGAACTGGAAAATCGCCGGACGGTTCTGGCGCACGCGTCGGGTGAGCGGCAAAAAAATTTCGTCCGGCTGTTGCCGGGAGATCGGGTGGAAGTGGACCTTAGCCCCCACGACGCCAGCCGAGGGCGTATTACGAGGAAGCTGTAAACGAGTACATATATGAAAGTGCGAGCGTCGGTTAAGAAAATTTGCGACAAGTGCAAGGTCATCCACCGCGAGGGCGTGGTGCGGGTGATCTGCGTGAATCCGAAACACAAGCAGCGTCAAGGATAAAAGAGGGAATATGGCACGTATTGCGGGCGTCGATCTGCCGCCAAAGAAGCGAGCCGAAATCGGCTTAACGTATATTTACGGCATTGGCCGGACGCGTTCGAAGTCGCTGCTGCACCGGGCGGGCATCGATCTCAACCGGAAAATCGGCGACTTGTCGGAAGACGACGTGAACAAGGTCCGCCAGATTCTGGAGGAAGAGGGCGCCGTCGAAGGCGACCTTCGTAAGGAAGTCTCGATGAACATCAAGCGTCACATCGAGATGGGTTCCTATCGGGGTCTGCGGCACCGCCGCGGCCTGCCGGTTCGCGGCCAGCGCAGCCACACCAATGCCCGCACCCGCAAGGGTCCCCGTCGCGGCACCGTAACGAATAAAAAGAAGGCGACTGCAAAGTAA
>JBPCKZ010000056.1:0-47158 GCA_051003795.1 Bryobacteraceae bacterium
ACGACGTTCAGCAAAAGGTAAGCCACCACCAGGACCACCGCGACTCCGATGGCTTCCTTGAAGCCCTTCAAGAATATCGCCGAAAGAAGGCCGAGCAGAATCAGCGTGACGGCCATTTGATGGTGCACCCAAGCGGGCATCAGTGGATTTTGAATCAGGTGAGCGGCTCCGTCCGCGGCGGAGAGCGTCATGGTGATTACAAAATCCGTCGCGGCGAATCCAAGCAGGATCAGCACGAACACCTTCCCCGACCAGCGCGGAAACAACTTCTCCAACATCGCAATGCTGCCTTGACCGTTCGGGCTTTCCGCCGCGACGCGGTTATAGACGGGCAGCGCCGCGAATAGCGTCATTAAGACCAGGATGAAAGTGGCGATGGGCGAAAGCGCCCCGGCGGCGAGAAACGCAATACCGGGCTGATATCCGAGCGTCGAAAAATAATCGACGCCAGTCAGGCACATCACCTGCCACCAAGAGTGCGTGTGGCCCGGCTCCTGCGTCACTCCGGGCGGCAGCTTCAGATCGGAAAGCAGCCAGTCCTGAAACGCGCTCATGCCTGGGCCGCTTTCACCAGCCGCATGGCTTCTTCCTCGTTTGTATCGTTGGGAATCGAGCAGCCGGGCGTGAGTAGAAAGCGCTTGCCCGCGCCGATTCGGGCCGTTTCGGCCTGCTTCTCCAGTTCGGCAACGGAGAGATTGCGAAAGTTGCGCTCGTCGATTCCGCCCAGGATCGGGCCGGCGAAGTTGACGCGCACGCGCGCGATCGCCGTACCCGTTTCGAACGAAGAATAATTGATGGCGGCGGGCCAGCCTTTATAAAAGCGATCGAGGTACACTTTGCCGCCATGCAGATGGAGCGTATTCAGCGGCAGGCCGCTCACGCTATTGAGCACGAGACGGTCGAACGGCTCGCTGAACTTCGCGTAATCTTCGGGAGCAAGCACGTCGCTTTGCGCATTCGCGATCGCGAGAAAAATGCCGGCCGCCCCCGCGCCCGCGGCTTTTCGCGCGTGTTTGGCTTCCGATTCGGCGATCGCTTCGAGCGCATCCAACAGCGCTTGAGGCCGGCCGGATTTTAGCTCCATCACGGTTTCCCTGGATGAAAGATTCTCGGCCACGGTCCACGGATTGAAGATCGTCTCGACGAAGGGCGCGCGACCGCCCAATCCATCGCGGATGATTTCCAGCGCGCGGATCTGTTCGGCAAATGGATTCTCCTCGATGCGAACTTCGTACCATTTCCCCGCGGGCTTGGGGTATGGATAATCGCTCATCACTTTCACGAGATCGGTGCGGAATTTGTCGTGAAATTCGAGAGTAGACGCGGCGTGGCGGGCGGCGGGAAGCGCCTGATCGCCGAAATGATGCCAGAAACTGAAGGGAACGCGATCGACATCCGAGCCCTTGAGCGCGCGCTCGACGCGCTCGGCGCTGGACATGCCGGCGCCAGGCAACCGATCCGCGCTTAACGCCGCCGCAGCGGAAAATAGCAGGAATTTTCTTCGGGACGAAGGCATTGAGCTACACGCCATTATACGTAGCGCGCTCAAACGCACTTCAGGCAGATCAGCTCATTGCCTAGGTGTTCGGCGCGGCCCTCTTCGGCGATTATCCAGGGCCGGTTAAACCAGGGTGGATTGTGCCGCACGTGCTGCCCGTGACCGCACTCCAGGTCCGCGACCCAATCCCGATTCTCGTCCTGGTGAAAGCCGATGATTCTCCGCTTCACGGCGCTTACTTGCGGCGGATAACGATTTTCTCGACCGACGCATTGTCGTAATCGTCGGTAACGCGAACGGCAATTGTATGCTCTCCGGCGGCCAGCGCGGGCAGGACGAGCTCATAGTCCAAAGTCAACGAATCCGAAAGCTTCGTCACCGGATCCACCATGGTCCACTCGCCGCCATCGATCGAATATTCCGCTTTCTGGATCACGCTCAGGGCATCGGCGGCCTTCCAGCGCAGGTTCGCGCTTTCGTCCCGAAGCCCGGTGATCCGGGGAGGAGTATTGTCGATCGGGAACACGTTGCTCTCCTTCCTGGTTTCGAGCGCTTCGGCCGCGGTGTTGCCAAGCGAATCGGAAGCGGTAATGCGCAAGCGGTATTCACCGTCCGGAAACGCCGTCGAATCGAAGGTGAAATATCGATGAGGCATCTTCTGCATGAGCGGTTTCCACTCGGATTCCTTAACGCCGCGAATCTCGACGTTGTATGCCAGAGTGTCGCCGTTCTCATCGGAGGCGGACCATCGGGCGCCGATCCAGCCTTTGGCAAACTGCATGGTTGAAGGCGTCGTATCGGACGAGCTGCCAGGCGAAGGCCGCTTCCCAATGGCGGGCAGGCTGATCGAAGGCGTGGCGGACGGCGTCACCGTGACGCCGGACTGGGCGAAACGGTAATTCGCGGGCGTGATCTCAATCTCCTCGATCCGCGGCGCCACATTGCGCGGCAGATAAGCGATCTCCACCGAATCGAGATTGGGGGAATTATCTTGAGCGGCAGTCCCCGAAGTATTCGACGCGCTAGCAGTCAATGTGGCGCGCCATTGCAGAAATCGCGCTGGAGGAGAGGCGATGCGGCCGCCCCGCGGCTCCGCAATCGGAGCGGACCAGACGCTCCAATTGTTCAGAGGGCGGTCCATATTTCCGCTGCGCGTCTCGATTGAGATCGCGCCACCATTTAGTTCGCCCTGCGCCGCGGCGCGGCCCCACAGCGAGAATCCGCCGGCGTCGAAAACGTCGCTCTCCAACGCGCCCTTCGATTCGAGTCCTGGGCCAAATTGGTAAATCTTTCCCACGTTGCCGGTGGCGGCGTAAAGCGATCCATCCGGCGCGGACTGCAAGGCGGTGATCTGGTTCGACGACAATCTGAGCAGCGCCGTATAAAGCGAATCGGTGTCAATGCGGTAAAGGATGCCCTTGTTGCCCGAACCGAGCAGCACGCGATTCCGCGCGTCGAACGCGATCGCGTAAACCACATCCTGATTGCCGCTCCACATTTTTTCCGGATATCCGCCGGGGTGGATACGATACACGTCCGTGCTGCCTGAAAGCGGCGTGGAGCGCGGGGAGGAGGGTGACATTGGCGTTATGGTCTCCCCGGACGACGGCCGCAAAGGGGCCGCGGCGACCGTCACGGCAATCGGCGGCGTGGGCGTCGAGACCGGCGAGGCTGGCGAAGAGACAGGCGACGAACCCTGCTTGCCCCCGACGCCGGCGGCGTATACGGAACCGTCCTTCGAGACAGCCAAGGCCGTGATTTCCTTCTTACCCATTTCATACAGCACGAATCCTTCGCCGCTTGCATCGATGCGAATGACGAGGCCGCCCGGATCGGTACCCGCAATCAGATTTCCCTGGCCGTCGGAGATCATCGAACGGATATGCGTTTCATCGCTCTTGAAAAATACAGTGCCTTTTCCATCGGGCGATACGCGATGGATCTCTCCGGCGTCGCCCGTCGCGATATAAAGGCTACCGGCGCGGTCGAAAGCCATGGCCCATATGTATTTCTGCTTGGGATCGTAGAACTGCTCCGATTTCCCGCCGGGTGAAACCTTGTAGACCTTGCCGTCGGGCGATGTTCCGACGAAGATATTGTCCTTGGCATCGATGGCGAGCGCTTGGATTTCGAGCGCGTCGAAATCGGCGATCTTTTCGCCTCCGTTCGCTGTAACCCGGAACAATTTCGCGCCCGGACCGCCGCCGGTGTACAGATTGCCTTTCGAATCGCGCGCGAGGGCCCAGAGATACGCCGAGGAGGAATCGAAGCGCTCGACGGATTCCGGCGCGAGAGTAACGCGGCCGTCGCTTCGCAACGAGAGATTGTGAAGGTTGCCTTTCTCGAAGTCCGAGTAATCCGTTTGAACCCAGGTGCGGGTCGAGCCGGCGAAGCGGCCGAATATGGTGAGGGCCAAGCCGGCGAATAGCTTTGAGAAAGTCTTCATTTTTCCGTTCATTGGCCAGTGTGGCGCACGCACTCGGGGGGACACATAGCGGCGGGAATTTCGAGCACAAGCGTCCCCATGAGTGGAGACGCGGCACGCAAGAGGGCGGGCGCCACAATGCGCCACAACACCTATTTCACCGACAATTTCAGCGAATAGCTGCCGCTGATCACGTAATCGAATGGAATCGAAGTCTGTTCCGTCGCGCTTTCGGGCGAAGTCACCATCGACCGGCTGGACGCCCGGCCCGCCTGCATCACGTTCAATATCGACGAAGGCAGGCTCGGCAACGTTTTGTCGTCATAGTAAGCGGTCGGAGACGCTTCGAGCATCGAAACGTAGAGCTTATTATTGCTGCGTTCCTGATTGATCAGGGAAACGGTTTGCGGGATATCGATGTAGCGGTTCTGCGCGCCCGCCATGCTTTGCATCCGGTTCAACGTTTCGGCGTCGCTCAACAAAATGCGGTGATCGCCCTTGCCGAGACCCGGCGGGACCTTGATATTGAAATCGCGTTCCAGCCGTTCGCCGCGCCACGGCCGCAGGAACACCTTCACCGGCACGGTTTCGCCGGGCCGCACATCGCTCGAAGCAACCCAGGCATTTTCGATAGTCGCCACGCGCCGCTCCGGCAACAGGTCCACCGAAACGGTCACGCGCGTCAGCTTCGGCGTGTTTACCGCGTTCAAATACAGGCGGTTGAATTTATCGCCCCACCATCCCGCAAGCATCATGGGCGCGGGCATCGGCATCTCGCCGGCGGCCTGCATCGTATTCAGATCGAGACTCGAATGGCCATCGAGTTCCACTTTGCCGGTGAGCCGGTACGTGGCCTCGTCGCGAAACTCGTTTAAGCCCGAGATGGAATTGTAAAGCGTCATCATCATCAGGTACGGAGTCCACTTCTGCTGCTGAAAGATGTTGAAGTGCAGCGTCCGTTCGCCGCGCACATTATTGCCATCGCCGAAAGAACGCACTTTCACCTCGACCGGAATCATCGGCGATTCCTGGCCGAGCACGCCCATGATGCCGCTATGGCGGTCCTGATGCAGCGATCCCACGATCTCCGTCGCATTCGCAAATTTATTGGGCTGAAAGGCGGAGGAGAGCACCATCAGCACCTCACCCTTGCTCATGGGCATGTCAACGGGGCCGAGATTGAAAAACGGATGCCCGAAGGCGAGCACGCGGTGGCCGTCGTTATAGGTGACGGTGCCGAGTCCGGTGATGCTCATGTCGCCCGAAACCAGCACGCCCGCGACCGAATCTCCCGGTTGCAGCGCGTTTTGCCAACCCGGGCCTGGTTTCGCGCCGTTCAAGGCGCTGCCCGCCCCGCCAGCCACCGCGGTGATGCCGAGCTGTTGAAACAGCGGAGAGAATTCACTCAGGACGTCGCCGTTGAAACCGGAGAAGGTTAGCGGCGTATCGATGGGAACCATCGCGGGCGCCTGATTCAAGAGGGCCGGCGATGCGCCCGCCGCGACCACTTGCGCCAACAAGTTGCCGGGTACCGCGACCCGCGCGCGCGCCTGCGCTTTGTCGGGCGTGCGCGCATCGAGCGGCCGCGATTTATCGAGGTCGTTGATTTCGAGCATCAGTTCGATCGGGGTGATCCCGCAAATCGCGTCCGGTGAAAACACGCTCAACCGCAATGCCACCGCGCCGATCAGCTTGCCATCGATATAAACCGGGCTGCCGCTCATGCCTCCCGCGACGTTCGTGCGCTGCGCGCGCCCGCCCATCTTTCCGATGATGACGTCCTGGCCGGGACCCCACATGTTTTTCCACGCGCCGACGATTTCGATCGGCACGGCTTCAGGCTCCGTGCCCTCGAACACCGTCCAGGCAATGGCCTTCATGCCCGGCTTCACTTCGGAAGCTTTCAGAATTTCAACCTTGCCCGATTTCGGGCGTTCCATGGAATAGGAAGGAAACACAACCGCGAATGCCAGCAGCATCGCGGCAGGCTTAACTGTCATGTGGGTAAGAGCTCCGGTAATTATTAGTCTACTACGCTCTGGAAGAGCACCGCTCCCTAACGGTCACGGCTCGGCAACGGAGCGCCCGCGTTTTTCCAAGTTCGGCAGAAATCCCGTAAGCAGCCCGATCGCGGGCAAAAAGGAGCAGATGCGATACACGAAATTGAGGCCCGCGCGATCGGCTAAATTACCCAGAAATGCCGCGCCTATGCCGCCCATTCCAAAAGCGAAACCAAAAAACAGGCCGGAAATCATGCCCACGTTTCCAGGCAGCAGTTCCTGCGCGTAAACGAGTATCGCCGAGAAGGCGGAAGCCAGAATGACGCCAATAAATACGGTGAGAATACCGGTCCAGAAGAGGCTCGCGTAGGGCAGCAGCAGCGTGAATGGAAGAACTCCGACAATCGAGCACCAGATCACGTATTTGCGTCCGATACGATCGCCGATGGGACCGCCAATAATGGTGCCGGCGGCAACCGCGCCCAGAAAAACGAACAAATGGACCTGGGCGTTTTTCACGGAAACATGGAAGTTTCCCATCAAGTAGAAAATGTAGTAACTGGTGAGGCTGGCCAGATAAAAATATTTGGAAAAGATCAGCGCCATCAGGATCGCAATCGAAAATGCGATCCGTTTGGCGGAGAGCGGCGGCCGCTCATCCGCGTGTAGGGCCCGCGATTTTGCCTTGGCGGCCCGGTTCTTCCGCGACCACGCGCCCACGTTGACAAGCACGATCATTCCGAGCAAAGCCGCCGACGAAAACCACGCGATACTCGATTGGCCTCTCGGCAAAACGATGAACGCCGCGAGCAATGGCCCCAGCGCCGACCCGGCATTCCCGCCCACCTGAAAGAGGGACTGCGCCAGACCGTGCTGCCCGCCGGACGCCATTCGCGCCACTCGCGACGATTCGGGATGGAACACGGCCGACCCAATTCCAACGAGCGCTGCGGCGATCAGCAGCGTGGGGAACGTGGCGGCTGTCGACAGAATCAGCAGACCCGTTAGCGTGAATCCCATTCCGATGGTCAACGAATATGGCATGGGCCGCCGGTCCGTATACAGCCCAATCAGGGGCTGCAGCAATGACGCAGTCAACTGATTGGTGAGAGTAATCAGACCCACCTGGCTGAAATCGAGGTGGAAGGAACTCTTCAGCAGCGGATAGGTCGCCGGAAGCAGCGACTGCACCATATCGTTTAAGAAGTGGCAGAAGCTGATTGCCGCGAGGATCGTGAAGACGGTTTTTTGCGCCGCGCCGGGAGGCGCCTGCGCCGGAGCCGCCGTGAAGTTTGCCGCCATTGCCTCGAACTTTTATGTTATCCGCATTTCTGATTCAATAGATTCGTAATGTGGACTCGCCGCAATCTTATGAAACTCGCCGTGTGCCTCCCGGCCGGAAATCTGTTTTCCCGTTACCGAATGTTGGCTGCTTCCAACCGCAATCAGGTCAAGATCACGGATGTCAAAGCGATGCAGATCGACCGCATTGCCGGGAACTGCCTGATTCGTATCGACACCGATAGCGGCCTTACCGGTTACGGCGAGGCCGGCTCTTCGGGCCCGATGGCTCGCGCGCGCATTCAAACGATGAAGCCGCTTCTGGTGGGCAAAGATCCGCTCGCGATCGAAGTCCATTTTGAGAATATGAGCACGCTGATGCACACGTACATGGCGCATCTCCCAACGGTGAGCGGCATCGACATGGCGTTGTGGGATTTGGCCGGCAAGATTACCGGATTGCCGGTGAGCACGCTGCTGGGCGGCGCGTTTCGCGATTCCATTACCATGTACTCGCACGGCGGCGCGGTGAACATGCTCGACCCTGTTTCCTGCCGCGACTTCGCTCAAAAGGCCAAGCAAATCCCCGAAGCGTTCACCGCTTATAAGTGCGATATTCACGGCGTGCTCGGCGTGCCCTCGGGGCGTTTTACGGCAACGCTCGATAGCGCGCAACTCCGCAAGGTGCATCGCGCGTACAACAACCTTCGCGACGCGGCCGGCGACGAGATCGATATCGCCGTGCACTGCCACAACGAACTCGATACGCCGAGCGCGATCGCGGTTGCAAAAGCCGTCGAGTCGATGAATCCGCTGTTCATCGAGGACGCTTTGTATCCGGCTTTTTCCGAAGGCTGGATGGCCCTGCGTCGATCGACTCGCGTTCCCCTGCTAACCGGAGAAAAGCTCGAATTGGTGCGCGGGTTCCGGCCGTTTCTGGACAATCAGGCGGTGGATATCGTTCATCCCGACCTGGCGTTTGCCGGGGGCTTCACGGGCGTGAAGAAGATCGCCGATTACGCGGCCTTGACGCGCACGCCCGTGGCGCTGCACAATGTCGGGTCGCTGGCGCTCACTTATGCCAATGCGCATTTCGGCGCCGCCACGCAGAATTTCTACCGTTCGGAAAGCCAGTTAGGAGAGCACGACCATTACATCGACGCGATGGCGTCGGGCACTCCTCCGCAAGTTCGAAACAGTAAATTGAAGGTGCCGGAAGGCCCGGGGCTCGGTCTCGAAATCAATCCGGAGTTCTTGAGAAAAAACCTGACCAAGGGCGAAGAGTTCTGGGGTTAGGGTTGGTTCTCAGTGGGTCATCGCGTAGACCACGTAGTTTACGCCCATGCGCATCGCTAAATCCGCGAACTTTTGAGGATACTGCGGCTCATCGGCCCACTCCCATGCATCGCCCAGATCCGAATTGTAAGAAATCGCGATCATGATACGTCCCTTGTCGTCGTAAATGCCGCGCCAGTGGGCGCCTATGCCGTCGTTCTTATAACCCCGCCCTAAATGCGCGGCGCCGGGAACCTGGATGCGGTCGTTCAGATCGTAGAGCGTGTGAAAGATCGGATCGGAGTCTTCGATTTCGACGATCGGACGGTCCGGGAACACCATCTTGATGCGCTTCTCGAACATCTCCCATTCAAACGGCCCGTGGAAATCGTCGGCCATGAAAAACCCGCCGCGCAGGCAATATTCCCGCAAGACTTTTGCCTGTGCCTCCGTCAATCCCCACTCGCCCACTTGGACCGCGTAGAGCCACGGCCAATCGTAAACGTCGCCTTCGTCCAAGTTGATGGGTTGTTCCACGGACCGCACGTGGATGCGGGTCAGGCGCCGCAGCGCCTGCGAAAAGTGCCGGTCGGCGCGCGGATAATCCTGCGTCCAAAGCGAAAGCCCTTGCCGCCAATCGCCGTCGAAACGGCCGCGATATCCGTCGTTCGGCCCCGGCGGAAACATCAGGCGCGCGAAGGCCCACTCGGTTTTTTCCCGCCAGTCCGGCGTCAGCTCGAAATTTTCGTATTCGACGCCGGGAAATTGCCTGAAGGGCCGCTGAAAGGCGTACAACAGCCCCAGAAAAGTGAGGCTACATCCGAATTGCCATAAGGCCTTCCGGAAACGCATATCGTTGTGACGTGGTAAACGCGGTTATTGCTTCAGAAACCCATGATCCACATCCAGTCTCTCAGCCTGCAGGGTCAGCCGGCAACCGGCAAGTTCCGCGAATGCGCAATCGAGAAGATAACTTAAGGCGTGCGATTTCCGGCGTGTACTTTGCGAGAAAGCTCGCTAGCTGGGATTCAGCGGTTCCGGTCACGTACTTGCATCAATTATCTCCTTCTTGAATTCAAGGCGATACGCCTGCCGGCACGCGCAGCCGGGAGCAACCGCCCCTTAGCATCGGACCAGAAGGTTGCTCCCCGGCCCCACGCGCGGCTTGAGCTCCCTCTTAATCCAAAATCTCGCTGGAATGCAGGCCGGGGCATTTTCGCGCAAAGGAGAATGAGTGGGTATTCTTTTATTTGTTTTCAAGTTGCTTCCGACGGTCCTGGGCATTGTTCAGGCTATCGAGAGCGCTTTGCCGATCCCGGGCGCCGGGAAGGCAAAGCTCGATTTGGTCCTGAATACGGTGTCGGACGTTTACGATACCGAGCAGACGGTCCAGAAAGAGCTGCCGAAAGACAAGCTGTTCCAGATTATCACCAGCCTGGTTCAGCGCACGGTCGCTACGTTTAATTCACTGGGTGTTTTCAAGAAGACGACGCCGGCAGTAACCAAGTAAGCCACGAGGAAACCGCACCGGGCGGGCGTTCGAAGAGGACGCCCGCTCTACTGTATTATCGGAACAGATGGCAACCGCAATTCCCGGAACCTCGCTCGCGCAAGAGGTAATGGCCCTCGAACATAACTACCTACTGCAGAATTACGGACGTTATCCGCTGGTTATGCGGCGCGGGGAAGGCGCCTGGATTTGGGACGTCGACGGCAACCGCTATCTCGATTTCATCGCCGGCATCGGCGTGAACGCCCTCGGGCACGCGCATCCGCGCATCCTCAAAATCGTTGCGGAACAGTCCGCTCTCTTGATTCATTCCTCGAATCTCTACTATCACGAATATCAGGGTCCGCTCGCGAAGAGACTCGCCGAGGCCAGCGGCCTTCAGCGCTCTTTTTTCGCCAACAGCGGAACCGAGGCGATGGAAGGCGCGCTGAAGATGATTCGCGCGCACGGCCGCAAAATCGATCCCGAAAAATTCGAAATTATCTCGCTCGAAAATTCTTTTCATGGGCGCACGCTGGGCGCGCTTTCCGTGACCGGACAGCCCAAGTACCGCAAGGATTTCGAGCCGCTGCTGCCGGGCGTGCGTTTCGTGAACGCGAACGATTTAGACGCGCTCGACGCCGCGTTCAACAAGCGGACCGCCGGTATTGTGATCGAATGGATTCAAGGCGAGGGTGGAGTATTCCCCATCACGCGTGAATACGCGGCGAAAGCCCGCGAACTCGCCGGCCGGTACGACGCTTTGCTCGTATTCGACGAGATCCAATGCGGCGTGGGCCGGACGGGCACTTACTTCGCTTACCAGCTTGAAACGCCGGTGATTCCGCCCGATATCGTGGTGGCCGCGAAACCGCTCGCGTGCGGATTGCCGCTTGGCGCGATCGTCGCGAACGAACGCGCCGCCGCTTCCATCGCGCCCGGCATGCACGGCTCAACTTTCGGCGGAAGCGCGCTGGCGTGCCGCGTGGCGATCGAGTTCTTCGATATCCTCGACGAACTGCTCCCTTCCATACGCCGCGTGGGCGATTACTTCCGCGCCCGTTTACGCGAGATGGCCGGCCGTTACCCGTTCATCCGGGAAGTTCGCGGCGAGGGGTTGATGATTGGAGTGGATCTGGAAATTCCCGGGAAGCAATTCGTGGAGACGGCGCGCGAGGCCGGCTTGCTGATCAACTGCACGCACGAGACCGTCCTCCGTTTTCTGCCGCCTTATATTGTTACGGAGAAAGAGGTAGATCTGGCTTTAGAGATTCTCGACGCGGCGTTCGCGGGCAAGTGCTGAGGGCATGGCTCAAGTTCCTCTAAAGCCGCTGCACCCCGATACTTCTTTAAGCCCAGCCAAACTTTTTCAATGGAGAGACTTTCCACCGATGCGTCGAAGCTTTCGCCCCTGCCGGGCCAAAGAGACTGCCTGAAAGCCCGGCCGGATGGAACGATATTCGATGGGCATCATAGAATCCATATTCTCCGCCGGCGAGGGGTACATGTCGATGGATTGCCGCGAGATCGAGCGCATAAGGGATTCTTGAAAGGTCGAGTATGTCGAGTGAATTGCAATGGGTGAATGGCCCCTGGCCGGGGAAGCTGGCGCTAGCGGCGCGTCCGCGAGGTGGCGATTGGATGGTGGACGAGTTGGCTGACTGGCGCAGTGTCGGCGTCGATGCAGTGCTGTCCCTGCTCACGCCCGCTGAAGAGCGCGATCTGGATATCGAGAACGAATCGCGGGAAGTCGAAGCGCGCGGGATGCAATTCTTATCCTTCCCCATCGCGGATCGACAAGCGCCGGAAGCTCAGACCGAAGTCGCGGTTTTGCTGGAGCGGCTCGATGCCGATCTCTTCGCCGGAAAAAACGTCGTGGTGCACTGCCGGCAAGGCGTCGGACGGACTGGACTAATCGCAGCGTGCCTCCTGATCTCCAAAGGATGGAAACCGGAAACGACCTTAAGCCATCTAGCCGCCGCGCGCGGAATTCCGGTTCCGAAGACGCTGAAACAACGCTGTTGGATCGAGCTCTTTTCAACGGTTTTGACGAATGCCGGCTGACGTGCGCGACTCCAAACAGATCTCAGCGGAGCTTCTCGAAAATCGCGCCCGTCACGACGCGGTTCTCCAAGCTTCGCTGGATGGGATCGTTATTATCGATCATCAAGGCCGCGTTCTCGAGTTCAACCCTGCCGCGGAGATCATTTTCCAATACCGGCGCGCCGATGTAATAGGCCGGGAAATGGCGTCGCTCATCATCCCGCTCCGGTTACGCGAACCGCATCGCAAGGGACTTGCCCGCTATCTGGAAACGCGCCGGGGCACGGTATTGGGGAAGCGGATTGAGCTGACTGGGATGCGTTCCGATGGATCGGAATTTCCCGCGGAACTTGCCATCGCGGCGATCGAGCGCGGCGACGGGCCAACCTTCGTCGCATTCTTGCGGGACATCTCCGGCCGCAAAAAGACGGAAGAAGAATTGATCACGCTTTCCCGCCTCAGCGCGCGCGTTGGGACGCTCCTTGCCGGAAAGCTGGACCTTAGAGAGAGGCTCAAGAACTGCGCCCAACTGCTGGTTGACGAGCTTGGCGCCGCGTTCGCGCGAATCTGGCTGCTGAACCCAAGCGGGAATATCCTTGAACTCTGCGCCAGCGCCGGGCAATACACGCACATAAACGGAAGTCACAGCCGCGTTCCCGTCGGCCAGCTCAAGATCGGCCTTATCGCTCAAGAGCTGAAACCCCATTTGACGAATGCCGTTGTGGGCGATCCCAGGGTTGGGGACCAGGACTGGGCGAGGCGGGAAGGCATGGTCGCTTTCGCCGGTTATCCGCTCGTCGCCGAAAACCGTCTCGAAGGCGTGCTCGCAATGTTTTCCCGCTCGGCCCTGGGCGACGCGGCCCATCTGTCTTTATCTTCGATCTGCGACGGCATCGCGGTGGCAATTCAACGCAGCAGCAATGAGCGTGAATTAGAGGCATCGCAGGAGAGGACGAGGCAGGTTCTTGAAAGCATCATGGACGCCTTTTTCGCCGTCGACGACCAATGGAACTTCACGTATACAAACCGGCGGGCCGAACAGCTCTTGGCGCGCGCGCCCGGTTCCCTTCTAAACAAGAATCTGTGGCGGGAGTTTCCCGAAGCGATTGGAACGGCTTTCGAAGAAAACTATAGGAAGGCCGTTGCAACGGGCCGGAAGACCTCATTCGAGGCCCACTTCGAACTATTGGATCTATGGGCTGAAGTGCATGTCTATCCTTCCGATACCGGTCTCTCCGTTTACTTCCAGGACATCGGCGGACGAAGGCGAATGGAGGAAAAACTGCGGCAAACGGCCAAACTCGAAGGTTTGGGCGTGATGGCCGGAGGCATCGCGCACGATTTCAATAATCTCCTGACAGGCATTCTTGGCAACGCCAGCCTGCTCACCGAAATCGTTCCTCCCGAATACAGCCCGGTCGTCGAAGATATTGTGAAGGCTTCGGAACGCGCAGCGGACCTGACGCGCCAGATGCTCGCGTTCGCGGGCAAAGGGCGTTTCCAGTTGAAGAAGCTGGACCTTTCGACCGAAGTTCGAGAGATCTTGCGCATCATCAAGGGGTCGATCCATAAGTACGTCGCCGTGGCCGTCCAATTGGCGGACAAGCTCCCGTGCATTGAAGGAGACCCAGTTCAGATTCAGCAACTCGTGATGAATCTGGTCATCAATGCGAGCGACGCAATGGATGGAATCCCAGGCACGATCGCGATCGAGACCAAGGAACAGGACGTGGACGACGCGTATATAGCGCAAACTTTCGGAGCCGGCCAGATTACTCCCGGCCGGTACGTCAGCCTCGAAGTGCACGATACCGGATGCGGCATGAGCGAGGAAACTAAAGCGAGAATTTTCGACCCGTTCTTCACCACGAAATTCGCGGGCCGGGGGTTGGGATTGGCGGCGGCCTTGGGCATCGTGCAGGGCCACAAGGGGGCGCTCAAAGTTTACTCGGCGGTGGGCAAGGGAACTACGTTCAAAGTCATTCTGCCGGCCGTGGCCGGAGAAACCCAAAGGGCGGCTCCCGCCGCGCCCGCGCCGCCGCGGCTGGCGACCGGCACTATTTTGGTGATCGACGACGAAGACATCGTGCGGCGCGTGGCGAAGACGGCGCTCGAGAGCAATGGATGCAAGGTTCTGGTCGCGCACGATGGGGAAGCCGGAATTGCATTGTTCGAAAGGTTCGCGGATGAAGTTTCGCTAGTGCTTCTCGATTTGACGATGCCGGGAATGGGCGGGGAAGAAACGATGGTGCATCTCCGCCGGAAGCGGCCGTCCGTCCGCGTGATCGTTTCGAGCGGTTACAACGAGGTGGAGACCGTCGGGCGGTTCACGTCGAAGGGAGTCGCCGGTTTCATTCAGAAGCCGTACACCGCTTCGGGTCTGCTCGCGAAGGTTCGCGAGGTTATGGAGTCTCGCGCGGTTTAGATTTCCGCTTCTTCGGTGCATCCGCGGGCGCCCCGCCCAATTTAAGCTCGCGCACAAAATCGTCTGTCGCCGGCTTGGGAGGCTCCGCCGTTTCCGGAGGCGGCGTCCGTTCTTCCCGCGGCTCCGGTTTGCATGCCGCTATCCGCGGCAGAAAACTTGAGACGGCGTTCCAATTCGCTTCGCCGCGCTTTTCGATCCGGAAGGCCTTGATAGCGGCATCGGCGCGAATCCGCCACGTCTCGTCCGTAACCCTCGGCATCGCCGATATTTTAATCGGCTGCGAGCTGGTCTCGCGAATCGTCCAGCTCTCGCCCCCATTGGGAGATTCGTAAAGTCGATAGCGGTTGGTTTCGCTCTGGCCGAGGTCCATCAGCAGCGCGCCGTTCTTCCGCGAATCGAACCAGAAGCCTGAAATGGAACCGGGGCTCCCCTCGTCCAGTACGGCCTTTTTGCGCCAGGTCTTGCCGCCATCCGTCGAGAGCAGCAGAAAAGGGTCCCTTGGAAGCGGCTGAAGATTCTGGCCCGAGATCCACCCGGTCTCGGAATCGAAGAACTGAATCTGGTCGAGGCCGCTTCCGCGGATTCGCGCAAACGGTTCGCTCCACGTCGTTCCGGCATCGCCGCTGGCGAGTAAAACGGAATAAAGCGTCGTCGAGGCGGAGTGGATATCGCCTGTTACAAAGATCTTTTCGCCCGCTGCCGCAATATGTAGCAGTTCGAGATAAATGGGGCATGGTTCTTCGTCCGAGCACGTCATGCCGGCCCACTGCAGATCGTCGTCGGTGCAGCGGAATACGGCCTTGATCGGGGTACCGGAGTTGCGGAGGATTTGTAGATCGGAAGGCGGCGTCTGAGCGGAGAGGTTGCACATCGACAGTGCCGGGGAGAGTGCCGCGAATGCCCACACGAACTTCATTCTGACGACCGATTGTAGCGCTTTGAAATAAGCGGGCGCTTTGGGGTTAGGGGTGAGCGCGCCCGCTTTTCGTAACGGGGATGTGCCTGTGAAGACGACGCCTTTTCGAGCCTTGTTACACGGTCCTCGAAAAATTATTGTAAATTCCGCCGCGGGCGGAAAAAGGGCCGGGATACCGAAGCATCCCGGCCCGGAACAGGCGCGAAGGCCTGTGTCGCGTCGAAAAGATTTGACTCTGTTCTTATAACTTCTTAGTCCCCTTCCGATCGGGGCCGCGACCATTCAGCCTACCACTCAAGCCGTCCTTTCGGCAATCGATTTCGCTTGGAGAAAAAGCAGCAGATAATCCGGCCCGCCCGCCTTCGAATCCGTCCCGGACATGTTGAAGCCGCCAAACGGATGCGCTCCCACCATCGCTCCCGTGCACTTGCGGTTCACGTAGAGGTTGCCGACAAAGAACCGGTCGCGGGCTTGGCGCACGTGCTCGGGATCGTTCGAAAAAACCGCTCCAGTCAACCCGTATTGCGAATCGTTGGCCAATTCAAGGGCGTGATCGAAATCCCGAGCTTTGGTCACGGCGAGCACCGGGCCGAAAATCTCTTCCTGGAAGATGGCGGCCTTCGAATCCACGTCGGCGATGATCGTCGGCGGGATAAAGTATCCGTCTCCTTCGATTGCTTTCCCGCCCGCCACCAGCCGCCCCTCGGCCTTTCCGGTCTCAATATATTTCTGAATGGAATCGCGCGCGCCCTCGCTGATTACCGGACCCATGTAATAGCGAGGATCGTCGGGTGGCCCCACTTCGAGCGTTTCCGCCTTCGCCGTCAGCTTTTCCAGGAACTCGTCGTAGATTTTCGCGTCGACAATAGCCCGCGAACATGCCGAACACTTCTGTCCCTGATATCCGAAAGCCGAATAGAGAACGCCATCCACCGCCTTGTCAAGATCGCAATCGGAATCGACGACAATGGCGTCCTTGCCGCCCATTTCGGCGACCACGCGCTTGATCCAGATCTGTCCCGGCTGCGGCTTGGCGGCAAGTTCGTTGATATGAAGCCCGACGTCGCGCGATCCGGTAAACGAGATGAAGCGCGTTTTCGGATGCTTCACCAGAAGATCGCCGATTGCGGCGCCGCTACCCGCCAATAAACAGAACGACCTGTCCGGGAATCCCGCTTCGAGCAGCAGTTCGGCGAACTTGGCCGCAATCACCGGCGTTTCGCTCGATGGCTTGACGACGATCGTGTTCCCGGCCACGAGCGCGGCGGTCGCCATGCCGGCCAGGATCGCGAGAGAAAAATTCCAGGGCGGAATTACGATTCCGACGCCCAGCGGCAAGTAGTGCATCTCGTCTTTCTCGCCGGGCATTTGCACTACCGGTTGGGGACCGGCCAAGCGGGCCATCTCGCGCGCGTAATATTCGCAAAAATCGATGGCTTCGGCCGTTTCGGCTTCGGCTTCGGGCCACGTTTTGCCGGCTTCGAAGACCAGCCAGGCGTCGAACTCCAGCTTTCGCTCGCGCAACAGGGCCGCGGCTTTCAGCAGCATGGCGATGCGGTGCTCCGCTTTCGTCGCGGCCCAAACGGGAAAGTATTCGTGGGCGGTTTGAACCGCGCGCTCCGCCAACTCCGGTGTAGCCTTTTGAAGCGAGCCGACGATCTCCGCGGGCCGCGCCGGATTGCGCGAGACAAGCTTCTGTTCCGTCTTTATCCGCGCGCCGTCGATCGGTAGATTGTACTCCCGTCCCAACTCGCCGCGCACCTTCCGCAGTGCCGCTTCCATGCGCGCGCGATTGCCGGGGATCGTGAAATCGGTGTATGGCTCGTTGCGAAATTCAGCCAACTGTTTCATGCGCCTGAAACCGTCCTTCCCGTTCGGAAATCCCGGCAAACGCGATGTTGGGATCGTGGCCGAAACCGCACCGCCAACCCTCGCGCGCCGCTTCGGTCAACAGATTCGTCTTTGTTTCGATCGAGGTCAGCGGAGAAATGTCGAATGCCGCCACCCACGCGGGCGGAACGTGAAACGCCGTCGGAATGAGATCCGAAAACAGGCAAAGCGTCTCGCCTTCCGACCGGGCGATAACGACCATCATGTCGGGGGTATGCCCGGGCGCGATCCGTAGCTCGATTCCCGGCGCGATTTCACAACTCCCATGGAGCAGCTCCATCCGCTCCGATGCCAGCAGCGGCTCGTAATTCTCATCGCGGTAACTGACCCGATCGCGGACGTACCGCATCCGCGCGTGTTCCCGCTCGCCAAATTGCGTCACGTAACGCGCGTTCGGAAACGCCGGTTGGAACTGGCCGTCGCGCAGCAGACAGTTTCCGCTGCAATGATCCCAATGCAGATGCGTGTTGATCACGAGGTCTATGCGCTCGGGATCGATCCCATGCGCGGCGATCGTTTCCGGCATCGAAGGAGGCTGCCCGGAAATGTCGAGCCGTTCGCGCGTCCGGTCGTCGATGCGGTCGCCTCCGCCGGTTTCGACAAGAATGGTTCGATCGCCCGTTTCAATCAGGAAGCAGTTGAAACCGAGCCGGACTCGATTGAGGTGGTCGGCCGGCATGATGGCGCCCCAAAGCGTTTTCGGAACGACGCCGAAGAACGCGCCTCCATCCCAATGATAGAAGCCCGCGCGAATCAGGCGAACTTGAAAACTTCCGAGGGTTATGGTTGAGGGGTTTTGCACGCGTATCGTTACGGGTTCGCGGTTCCGGTCCCGCGAACCAGCTTGCGTCCGCGCTCGAAAAGCTCGGCTGCATCGTCGGCGATCGCGCGCCCGCGCTCATAAAGATCCTTGCCGCGATCGATCATATTCGTGCTCGTGCTCGTGAGGGCGTCGCGCCCTTCGTTGCGCTTCCGACTCAACAAATCCCTGGTTTCCCTGCCCGGCTTGGGCGCGTAGAGCAGCGCAAACGCCGCTCCAATTGCCGCGCCGGCCACGAACCAACTGAATCTTCCGCTATCCTCGTCCTGTGCCATGCTCGCCTCCTGTTTCCATCAATATCTTAGCGAAGAGCGGGGGATTAAGTGGGATATGCTGATGGACATGAACAACGATCTTGACGCCATGCGCGATGCCGAAGCGAGGGGAGCCGGCGAAGACGACTCGAACGATCTCGACCTGGTGCCCTTCTTCAACTCCTCGAATAACGCGGCGGAGATGGAGGCGATGGCGATTCATGGCATACTTGAGGCCAACGGCATTCCGTCGGTGACGATCGGCGCGAGTTCGATACCGTCGCTCGAATTCCAGGTTCAGGTGCCGCGCTCCCGCCTGCAAGAAGCCGAGCGGGCGGTGGCGGAAGCCAAGGCAGGCGGCCCGGCGGCGGCGGACGAAGCGGAATTGGCCGGCGAGCAATCGCCTGCTCGCGTCAGCTCAACAGAGAATGTATAAAGACAGCGGGATGGACGGCCGCGATACCGGCTAAACCGGCCACCTGATGCCTGCAGGAGGTTCCGGGCGCGACGAGAATATCGCCGGTTTGCATGGCCTTCACGGCGGGAATCAGTTTCCGGTTCGCGATCGCGACCGAGACATCGTAATGTTCGCGCACGTAGCCGAACGATCCCGCCATGCCGCAACAGCCGGCGTCGAGATCGAAGATCGCGGCGGCCGGGATGCGATTCAGCAGCGCGATGGTGGCGGGCAACAGTCCCATGGATTTTTGATGACAGTGGCCGTGCAGAAGGATGCGCTTGGGACCGGGGCGCAATGGCAAATCGAGTTTCGAGGCGAAATCCTCAAATAACAGGCAAGCCGCGGCGACCGTTTGCGCCTTCACCTGTTCATCGCCGCGCAACAGCGAAGGGGCGTCCTCCTTTACGGCGGAAAGGCAACTGGGTTCGCAGAAGAGAATTTTTTCGCCCCGGTTGGCAATCGGAAACAGGCCTTCGACGACCCGCGAGGCGTGCCTGCGCGCTTCGGATAGAAGACCTTGCGATATCAGCGGACGCCCGCAACAGCCGGGGCGGACTACGTTGACGCCGCATCCTCCCCGTTGCAAAACCTGTAGCGCCGCGATCCCGATTTGCGGGTCGTAATGGTTGGTGAACGTGTCGTTGAACAGCGTGACGGGAAACAGCGCGACGGGCGAGCCGCGTTTCTCTTGCGGATGCCTCGCCAGCCAGCGTTCGAACGTCTCGCGCTTCCAAGCCGGCGGCGCGCGCCGTCGATCGATATCGAGCAGCTTTTCATTCAGCCAGCGCGCGGGCGCGTTGGACGACATCCAATTCGAGAGAGGCGCGAAACGGCTGCCCCACGCGGACAACCGGTGAATGTTGCCGAGCGCGCGCGCGCGCCGGGGCGTTCCGTGACGTGCCCAGTAATTGGCGAGAAATTCACTTTTGTAACGCGCCATGTCGACGCCCACAGGACACTCGGACTTGCAGGCCCGGCATTCGAGGCAAAGGTCGAGCGCGTCATAAACACCCCGGTCGCCAAGGCCCGATTCGTCGAGCCGTCCCGCCATCGCGAGCCGAAGCACGTTCGCGCGGCCTCGCGTCGAGTGCGCCTCCTCGCGCGTGGCCATGTACGACGGGCACATGGTACCCGAAAGCTTCTTGCGGCACGCGCCCACGCCGCTGCACATCTCGACCGCGCCGGCTATTCCGCCGAATTCGGAATAATCGAACCAGGTTTCCGGCTGCCTCGTCCGATAGCCCGCCCCGAAACGCAGATTCGCCGCGAGCGGCGGAGCGTCCACAATTTTGCCGGGATTTAGAAGGCCGAGCGGATCGAATGTCCGCTTGATTTCGCGAAAAGCTTCGTATAGCGCCGGGCCGAACATCTGCCGCATAAATGGACTGCGCACCAGGCCATCCCCATGCTCGCCCGATAGCGCCCCGCCGAATTCGAGCACCAGGTCTGCCACTTCATGAGCGATGGCTTCGAATTTCGCAACGCCCTCTTCGGTCTTCAGGTTTATGACGGGCCGCACGTGCAGGCATCCGACGGAAGCGTGCGCGTAAATGCCGGCCGTGGTTCCGTGGCGGCGGACGATCGCAAGCAACCGCTCGATATAAGCGGCTAATTGGCCGGGAGCGACCGCCGCGTCTTCGACAAACGAGATCGATTTCGCATCGCCCCGCATCGCCGTCGAGAGGCCGAGAGCCGATTCGCGCAAGCTCCAGATTTTCGCTTGCGAGGCCGGATCGGTTTCGGAAACATAGGCGTAGCCGAGCTTGCGCGAGCGAAGATCTTGTTCCAACGCTTGCAAGCGCGCCGGCAAATCTTCCCTGCGATCGCCATAAAATTCCACGCAAAGAGTCGCGGCCGGCTCGCCCGGAATAAATTTCTTGCGGATGGCGTCGAGCGCGCGATTCTGCCGCGTGCTGTCGAGAATCGCGCGATCCATCACCTCGACCGCCGAAGGCATGTGCGTCAAGATCGCGGGCGCGGCGGATAGCGCTTCGAGCAGGTCCGAAAACGCGATCACCATAACCGCCTTGGCCTTCGGAAGCGGTACAAGATTCAGTTTGGCTTCGAGCACGATGCCCAAAGTTCCTTCGGACCCCACCATGATCTTCGCCAGATTCACGCTCTTCGCGAGCGGCGTAAACTCGTTCAGGTTATAACCGCCAACACGGCGCAGAATTTTCGGGAAACGGCGCTCGATTTCCTCCGCGTGTTCCGAAGCGAGGCGCAGCACGGTTTTATAGCAGGCGGCCTCCAGACCATCCCCGGCCGGGATGGCGCCGGGCTCGATGCCGCGAAAATGCGCGACGCTTCCATCGGACAAGAGCACGGTCTGCTCCAGCACGTGGTCGATCGTCTTGCCATAAAGCACGCTACGGGCGCCGCTCGAATTGTTCGCCATCATTCCGCCGATGGTGGCGCGGCTGGCGGTCGAGATATCGGGGGCGAACCGCAAACCCAAGGGCGCGAGTTGCGCGTTCAATTCGTCGAGCACGATGCCCGGCTCGACACGCACCCAACGCTCTTCGGCGTTCACTTCCAGAAGCCGGTTGAAATATTTCGAGGTGTCGATCTGAACGCCTTCGCCGATCGCCTGCCCTGCCTGCGAGGTTCCGCCGCCCCGCATCGTGATGGGACAGCGATGCCGGCGGCAGATTTCGAGCGTGCCGGCGATGCCGGCGCGAGTTTTCGGAATTACCACGCCCCGCGGCTCGATTTGATAAATACTGGCGTCGGTCGAATACAGCGCGCGGGAAATTTTATCGAAGCGCACTTCGCCCTCAATGCGGGCTTCGAGTTCGCGTTGCAAAGTCGGTCCGGTCTCTACTTGAATTAAGCTCACCGGTTTGAACTCACGCGACATGCGCCAGTCCGTCGCGCAATCGATCGAGTCCGCGCGCGAGCGTCTCGCCGCCGCTGGCGAAGGAGATGCGCAGCGTTCCTTCTCCGCCCGGCCCATAGGCGGACCCATGCGCCACGACAACTCCATAGTCCCGCATCAGCCGCCGTCGAATCTCCTCGGAGGGAATGCCCAATTCGCGCACATCCGCCATCGCGAAGAAGCCGCCTTCGGGAGGCAGAATCCGCACGCCGGGAATGCCGTTCAGCGAAGCCAGCACCTGTTCGCGGCGGCGCGCGTACTCCTCGCGCATTCCGGCGACGCAATCTTGCGGGCCGGATAGAGCTTCGGCCGCGGCGTCTTGTATGAATGTGGACGGTCCGCGGCTCGATTGCTGCAATATCAGAAACATCGCTTGAATCAACGGCGCCGGGCCGGCGCAATAGCCCACGCGCCAGCCTGTCATGGAATAGGTCTTCGAAAGGCTGTTGACTAGGATGCAGCGCGCGCGCAGTCCGGGCGCGACGGCTAAAGGCGAGATGTGCCGGTGACCGTCATAGGTAATCGCTTCGTAAATCTCATCGCTGACGAGCGCGATATTGCGGCGCTCGCAAAAGCCCGTAATGGCCGCAAGTTCCGGCCGGGAGAAAACCGTTCCCACCGGGTTCCACGGGGTATTGAGCAACAGAACTCGCGAGGCCGGCGACCATGCCGCTTCGAGAGCCTCCTCCGCGATCGCGAAACGACCGTTCTCAATGCGCGCGGCAACCGGTTTGACCCGGCCGCCGGCTAAGCGGATCGGCGATTGATAGGCGTCGTAGATGGGATCCGGAAGCAGCACCTCCGCGCCCGGTTCCAGCAACGCCATCAACGCCGCGTAGATCCCGAAAGTGGCGCCAGTAGTCGCGAGCACTTCGGTCGCGGGGTCGAACCGCAAACGATTATCGCGCTCCAGCTTTGTGGCAATCGCTTCGCGGAAGTTTATCTCGCCTCGATTATCCGGGTATCCGGTTCGCCCGCGGGCGAGCGCACGAGTGCAAGCTTCGACGATATGCGGCGGAGTGGGCATATCCGGCTCGCCGCGCATCAGCGAAACCAGGCTCCCGCCCTCCGCCTGAAGCTCGCGCATTTCGGCGAGAATTTTATTGACGGCGGTCGGCTTCAGCGTGTCGATACGGCTGGCGCGGAACTCCAAGCGGCGCGACCCTTACTTCACAAACTTCTGGACGCGCCAGTTGCGGATTTCCGCAACGTAAATCGCGCCGGTGCTGTCGACGGCGATGCTATGGGCAAAATCGAACTTTCCCGGAGCTTTACCGGGGCCCCCGAGCACCCCCAAAATCTGACCCTCCAGATTCAGCTTCACAAGCCGGTTGTTCGCCCCGTCGCACATGTAAATGGCGTTCTCCCGTTCCACGTAATCCAGACCCCATGGCGCGCCGATGTTTGTCCACTTTCCTAAAAACTTACCGTTGCCGTCGAAAACCTGTATGCGTTCGTTGGTCCGGTCCGCCACGTAGACCTTGCCGTTCTTGTCCAACACGACGTCGTGCACCAGATTGAATTCACCGTCGCCATTGCCTTTGTTGCCCCATTGCGCCAGGCGCTCGCCGTCGCGATTGAACTTGATCACGCGCGAGTTCACGTAACCGTCGGAGACGAAGAAATCTCCGTTGGGCGCGAACGCGATATTGGTCGGTTCGTTGAAGTCGCCGGGGCTGTCGTTCTTGCCGGGCGAGCGTCCCAGCACCATCTGCACCTTGCCGGACGTGTCGTACTTCACGACTCGATGGCCTTTCACGTCGATGCACCAGACATTTCCTTGCGGATCGATGCGAATTCCGTGAGAGGACACTAGCGTCATGTCGTTCCATGCCTGGAGCATGTTGCCGTTCGCGTCGAATTCGACAACGGGATGCGATCCGCGGTTAAACACCCAGACGTGGTCGGACTTATCGACCGCGACACCGGACGTTTCGCCGAAGTTCCAGCCTTTCGGCAGCTTCGCCCAACCGGCGACGACCTTGTAAGGAAGAGGCGGCCCGGATTTCAGTTCGGCGGAAAGCGGAGCTAACGAAAAGACGGTAAAGGAGATCAGGGCTAAATTTCGCATGTCTTGTACTTTATCCCAATTGATGTAACGCGAAAACGGCGCAACGTTTCTCTTGATTGATTCACTGAACTCCTGTAAGGTCTTCCAGAGGGGTATTCATGGCATCTCCAATCGACAAGATCAAACACATGGTGGTTCTCATGATGGAGAACCGGTCGTTCGATCATCTACTCGGATTCACGATGGACCCAGATTATCCGATTGACGGGCTGACCGGCGAGGAATTCAATTTGGATTCAGCCGGCGCCCAGGTTTTCGCGAATTCCGACGGCAATGCCTCGGGCCAGTTGACGCCCGACCCCGGCCATCACTTTCCCGACGTCAACAAGCAGATATTCGGCAATTTTCAAGCCGCGGCGGGCCCGGGTTCGCCGCTGTCCGGGTTTGTGACCAGTTACGAGGACCACACGCACGATGTTGGCAAGTCGCATCATGTGATGAATTGTTTCGATCCCGGCAGCGTCCCCGTGATCGCGACACTCGCGCGCCAATATGCCGTGTGCGACCGGTGGTTTTCGTCGGTTCCCGGGCCTACATTGCCGAACCGGTCGTTTATCCACTCGGCAACGTCGATCGGGCGAGTGGATATGTCCCCGATTTGGAAAGACGAAACGAAGACCATCTACGAGTTGCTCCAGGAAAACGGGGTTTCGGCCAGGATCTTCTGCCACGATTCGCCGATGGGTTCGATGGCGATTACGTTCAACGCATTCCTGAAAAATCAGAAGGTCTTTGGCCTGATGGACGATTTCATGCGCGCTTGCGCCAAGGACACGCTGCCAGCCTACAGTTTTATCGAACCGCGCTATTTCTCGTCGGATCAGGACGACAACATTCAAGAGGCGAACGATCAGCATCCCGATCACAACATGACCGAAGGCGAGACGCTGATCCGCGACGTCTATACCGCGATCCGGAAAAACCCCGCTGTCTGGGCGAGCACGATTCTGGTTATCCTATACGACGAGCATGGCGGATTGTACGATCACGTCTTGCCGCCGGCGACGGTGAATCCGGACGGGAAGATCGCCGTGAACACGGGGGAGGATGTGGCGGTCGGCATTCCGCCGTTCGACTTCACGCGGCTTGGGCTGCGCGTTCCCGCGGTTGTGATTTCCGCCTATATCCCAGCCGGCAAGATCGATAGCACGGTGTACGATCATACGTCGGTGATCGCGACCGCCCGGAAATTGTTTCTCGGCGCGGGTTGGAAGGACAAATTTCTGACCCAGCGCGACCGGCAGGCTCATACATTCGAGTCGCTACTGACATTAACCACGCCGCGCGCCGACAATTTCGATTTCAAGATCGCGACTGACGACGGGCAGGTTGAGGATGTAGCCGATCTGACCACGGCCAGCAGCCTCGATAAGCCGCTCTCGGAGCATCAGCGGCTGTATGTGCAGCATGCGCACGATCTGGAGCAAACGCTTCCGGTCGCGGGGCGGACTGGCATTCCGCTGGCGAGCGTTCTCACGGAGCGGGATGCATCGATTTATCTGAGAGAGGTCGCGCGGAAGCTGCGGACGGAAGCCCCCATGACGGCGGGTGGGCAGTAACATGCGTGCATTTAATTTTCTTCCAGCGGGCCTGCTGGCGCTGTTCTCTTTGACTCTGCCGGCCGCTACCTTGGACGAGTTGAAGCGGGAGTGCGCGGCCTTCAACGCTTCTCATGGCTTCGATAAGCTCAAGTCTTGCGCGGTGGACGTATTCACGGCCAAGCCGCTGCACCCCATTGTTCGAAACATCGTTCCAGGCGGCGGTACGGGCATGGGCCTGAATTTGACGCTCGATTCGCCGAAGGGCGAGTGGCATCGCGTGTTCACTACCGAAGGGGCGATCTCGTTCCGGGATTTTTGGATTGCGGAGAGCCGGTTTTCGTTGATTCATCCAAAGTTCGGCGAATGGAACACGGCGCGGGACGATTTCGCAGCCCACTTTTACGTGCGGGCGCGAGGGCTGCCGCGAATGCCGTTCTACGGCATTGGGCCGAAATCGAGCAAAAGCAATCTGGTCGATTTTAGCCAGCGCGATACGGCCGTCGGAGCCAATGCCGTGAATCCGCTGGCATCGTGGTTCGGCATCGGCGGAACGGTGGAAGGCATTTTCCCGGATGTAAGCCGGATTTCGGACCCGAAGATCCGGTCGATCGAAAAGGTCTTTCCCGAAGACGCGGCCCCCGGCCTGGTCAATGAACCGAGCTATCTGCATACCGAGGCGTTTATCCGGCTGCATCACGCCGATCCGTTCGAGTTCGATTCGCACGTGGGTTATAACTTTTATCACGACACGAAATCCGGCCTCTACGCGTTCCGGCGGTTCCGGGCCGATCTGCGGCAGAACATTTATCCCGAACGGTCGGGCGGCATCCCGAAGCGCGATAGCTTTCTGAGCATTCACGCGCTGCTTTCCATGTCGGATTCGAGCGCCGCGAATCGCACTCCGTTTTATATGCAGGAAACCCTGGGCGGCTCGGACATCAATGGCCAGCCGACGTTGCGGGGCTTCAGCGACTACCGGTTCCGCGGGCCGAATCTGATTCTGTTTCAGGTGCAGTACGATAAGCGGCTCTGGCGCGAACTAGGCGGGATGGCTTTTTACGATACGGGGAAGGTGACCGTGACCAAGAGCGATCTGGATTTTTCGAATTTCCGCCATAGTTTTGGATTCGGCGGAAACATCTGGGTTGGCGGGAAAGTCGTGTTCCGCGCCTATGTGGGGCTGGGGAGCGGGGAAGGCGTCCATCCGTTCTTTGGGATTACGACCGGAATTTGATTAAGATCAATCGTGACGCGGCGTGAATTGTTATCGATTCCACTCGGCGCCGCCGTTGGCAAATTTCCGGGGACGCAGTATCGCGATTACGCGCGCTGCTTGCCGGATTACTTGCGAACCCTCGCGGCGCAAGCTTATGAGCGGCGGAATCGGGAAATCGAGACGCTGACTACTCCCGCCGCAATTCGGCAGCGGCAGAAATGGGTTGCGGAGACGTTCTGGCGGCTGGTGGGCGGCAAGCCGGATAATAGTCCGCTACATGCTCAGCAGACCGGATCTTTCGACCGGCCGGGGTACCGGGTAGAGAAGATTATCTATCAGAGCCGTCCCGAATTTTATATTCCCGCCGACGTTTACGTGCCGACGCCCGGCGATCCGCCATTCCCCGGCGTTCTTTTTCAGATGGGGCATTCGCCCAATGGCAAGGCCGCCGATACTTATCAGCGCTGCTGCCAGGGTCTCGCGAAACTGGGCTATCTGGTGCTGGCGTTCGATCCCATGGGGCAGGGCGAGCGTATTTATTATCCCGATGAATCGGGCACTCACACGCGGCTGCGTTCGGCGGACGACGAGCACACCGTGCCTGGGCGCCAGATGCTTCTGCTGGGTGAGACCGCGTCTCGGTTGCAAGTTTGGGATGCCATTCGAAGCCTGGACGTTTTGGCCGCCCATCCGAAAGTCGATGCCATGCGGCTGGCTTCGACGGGACAATCGGGCGGCGGCACGCTGACGATGTTGCTGCTGGCGGTCGACGACCGGCTTGCGGCCGCGGCGGTGTGCAGCGGCAACACTGAAAATTTCGCTTGCGCGGATTTCAACCCGCCCGGATCGACGGACGACGCGGAGCAGGATTTCGTGAACTCGGGTCCCGTTAGGTTCGACCGGTGGGACGTTTTTTATCCGTTTGCTCCGAAGCCGCTCTTGATTACGGTCAGCGACAAGGATTCGTTCGGGACTTACTCGCCGAATTACCTTGCAAGCGGGTGGGAGGAGTTCGGCAAGCTGAAGCGAGCTTATGAAATTCTGGGCAAGCCGGAGAATCTGGCATGGTCGGACACGCCGCTGCCGCATGGCCTGTCGTATGACAGCAGGTTGCAGGTTTACAACTGGTTCGAGCGCCATCTGAAAGGGAGCGCGCGCAAGATTGAAAAGGAGATCGAAGAGGAACCCGCCGTCGCGCCCGAACGGGATGAGGTGTTGTGGGCATCGAAGAAGGGCAATGTGCGCGCGTTCGGCGGGCAGACGCCGTTCACGTTGCTAAAATCGCGCAACGCGGCGATGACGCCGGTTCCGCTGGACCGGCTGGTGGGGGCGGACCGCCCGCCCTCGGGTTCGCGCGCGCGGGTGCTGTCGCGGGTTCCGTCGCGGGGGATCGAAATTGAGGCGGTTGAGGTGCAATCCGCGAAGGAAGTTTGGCTGCCTGCGTGGGTGTTTCGTCCGCGAGTGGCCGATCCGTCGAAGCCCGTGCTGCTGATGCTGGATCCAGCCGGGCGCAATGTGCATTGGCACGAGGGGGAGACCTACCAGGAGCTCGCGCGCAAAGGCTATGTGGTTTGCGCTTCCGACGTTCGCGGCGTTGGCGACCTCGCGCCCGAATACTCGCGCGGGGCGGCGGGATACGCTGCTTCGCACCATGCGGAAGAAGATTATGCTTGGGCTTCGCTGATTCTTGGGAAGTCATTATTGGGGCAGCGGGTGACGGATATCCTCGCGCTGTTGGCGGCGCTTCGCGCGCATCCGGGTCTTGAAGGAAAAAAAATGGTCGTCCATGCGAAGGATCGTCTCACCGTTCCAGCGATTTTCGCGGCTGCGCTTGACCGCGGGATTGAGTCTGTCTATCTTTCGGGCGGGCTGGTCTCTTACCGGAGCGTGGTGGAGTCTGAACATTACACGATTCCGCTATCGAGTTTTTGTTGGGATATTTTGAGGCATACGGACTTGCCGGAGATTGTTGCGGGTCTCGGATCCACGAAAGTGACGCTGGCGGGAACGGTGGATGCGTTGGGCAAGACGCTCGATGTCGGCATCGTGCGTCGGACCTATGTCGACGCGAACAACGCCACCGTTCGTTCGGATCCGGATCGGAGCTTCCGGGAGCTTTTAAATCCGTAGAAAAATTCTTCGGCCGTACATCCAGAGCAAAATCAGCCAATACGTAAGCAGCACGGCGGCCCCCGTGACCAGCGGCTCCAGCGGCGCGCCGAACGTTTGAAAGCTGCCCCTTCCCAAATGAATATGGAACGAATCCGCGATGAAATTATTGAATAAATGCGCGATCAGGTAGGCCGCGATGGAGTTCATCCCAATCACCACGAGCGGGAACGCCCATTTGCGATAGCCTCTTATCTCCGTCAACCAACTGAAGGCGGCGAGGAGAAGGAAGCACGCTCCTCCGCTGAAGAGCGTCCAACTGGGCGTCCAGATTCGCTTCACAACCGGACACGCGCCGGAGAAATGCAGAAGGAGACCGGCGGCTATTCCGACGATTCCCGCAATCAACAAGCGCCGCATCGGGACATGCGGGCTGCTTTCACGAAGCCACCGACCCGCCGCCAGGCCAAGGATCATCGTCCCGAGCGTCGGGATAAAACTGAGCGTGAGATAGCCGCCGCTGTTGGCAACGAAAGGCGTCGCGCGCGGAAATAGATTCAGGAACCAGACATCGAACGCGGCGCCCAGGTTACTGTTCTTGGCCCAGTGCGCGGCGAATCCGGGCCCGGGCGCCGGGTAGATTGCCCAGGCGAGCCAGTACCCGATCAGGATTGTGGCAAGCGCGATCCATTGCCGGCGCGGGCGCCGGAATCCGAGCAGAAACAAAAATGGATAGCCCAAGCCGATTTGGGTGAGCGTATCTTCGAACGTGAAGTTCGTCCGCGGGCCATGCGTCGAGCGCAGAAAAATTCCTAGCGCGATCAGCAGCAGCGACCGCCAAAGTGCGTGCGCGAACATCTTGGGGAATGTCGCGCCTTTCCCCAGGCGGCTCGCGATCGAGTACGGAAGCGCCACGCCCACCAGGAATGAAAACGAGGGCTGGATGAGATCGTGCAGCGAGCAGCCCGCCCACTCGACGTGGCTCTGGTTGTACGCGAGAACGCTCCAAATCCAACTGCCCGGAAAAGCTTTGGCGACGCGCGCGAGCTGCAGCACCTCCGCCATCATCAGCAGCATCACCAAGCCGCGATACGCGTCCATTGCGACGTTGCGCTGCACGGGCGCGGCGACATGGGCCGGTCCGGGAACGGGTGTTCGGATGGCCGACGGTTCGAGTACCGCTTGCATGGGAAGTTACTTCTTAGGCGGGCTCGAAGGCGGCACGAGATTTTTCAGGCGCATGTAGGTCACCATGTTGCCGTAGTGTTCATCGTCGTGCGCGGTGTTGAACGATAAGACTGTCAGCTTCGCCGAGTCGCGGCCGAAAAACTTTACGATCTGAGCGGCCTGGGCGTCGGTCATGCCGTCGTAGACTTTGTCGCAGTACGCGAACCCGTCTTTCAGCGCTTGCACCAAATCCGCCTTCGAAGTCTTGCCTTTCTCGATTCCCGGGGCCGGACCTTTTTCACCGGAGGCGGCGGAGCAGAATCCGTATTGAGCGTCGGCCACATGCCCGACGAGTTGGCCGAAACTGCGCACTTCGGGAGTCGGCTTGAACGAGTAATTCTCCTCCGGCATTTGCTCGGCGGCCTTGACGATGTTGCCCTTCACGATTCCGTAAATCACCTTTTGACCCGCACTGAGAGGATCTGAAGTTTGCGCGAATGCCATCAATGTCCACGTGAGACAGACGAATGCGATCGAGAGCTGCGTTCGGATATTCATAATGTCCTCCAGGAAATCATGACACAGAAGCTTGTCTTAGCGGGGTTTGGTATCATCAAGCACGCGAACGGACCTGGGAGAATCCCTCGAACCGCTTCGCCGCAACCTGAGGAGGTTGAACTTGCGCGTCCATTTAGTCAATCCGAGCGACGTTTCTTTTGGGATTGGCGTTATCACACCCCGATGGCTGTATGTGCTGGCCGCCGCGACTCCCGCGAAATATGGCGACCCGCTCATCACCGACGAGACTCTCGAAACATTCGACCCGAGCGGGATACGGAAGGGCGATGTCGTCGGAATCGGCATCCATACGGGGAACGCGTTGCGCGGTCATGTTGTCGGACAAATGGCTAAGGAACGCGGCGCTTTCGTGGTTTATGGGGGAATTCACGCGACCCTATATCCCGATGAGGCTCGGGACCTCGGTGCCGCCGACGCGGTGGTGGCTGGCGATGGCGACGTGATCTGGAAAGCCGTTCTAGCCGATTGCGAACTGGGCGCCCCGAAGCCGTTTTACGATGGCGGCCGCGTCTCGGCCGAGCGTTTCTCGCCTGCACGTTGGGATTTGATGCCGCTCAAAGCCTACATGTGGGCTTCGGTGCAAACGGTGCGCGGATGCCCGAAGCACTGTTCTTTCTGTTCGGTGTGGCGCACCGATGGCCAGAAGCCGCGGCAGCGCTCGGCCGATCCCGTAATTCAGGAGATCGTTCAGCTGCGCCGTTTAGGCTACCGCTTTATCGCTCTGGCCGACGACAATTTTTACCCAGTCACGCTGACGGATCTCGCGCTGGCGCGCCGGCAGAATAATCAGGCGCGTGTCGCCGAACTCGAGCGCATTCGCGCCGAACGATTCGATCTGATGGATCGGCTATCGGAGCTGCCGGAGGACATGGTGTTCTTTACGCAGATCACCATGGAAGCCGCGGAAGACACCGAATTTCTGGATGCCATGCGCAAGGCTCGGATCAAGGGCGCGCTGGTCGGCGTCGAAGCGGTTACGAAGGAAGGATTGAAGGCCGTTTACAAGGATTTCAACTACGCCGGCGATCAACTGGCGGAGCGCCTCCAAGTGTTCCTGCAACACGGGGTGCATGTGCTCGGGTCGTTTATCTTCGGGCTCCCGACGGATCGCCCGGAGACGTTCGACGCGACCGCGGCACTCGCCAAACAGGCGAACCTCACCTTCGCACAGTTCGTCATGATGACGCCATTTCCGGGCACGGTCGATTTCGAGCGCTGGGAAAAGGAACAGGGCGAGGGCGTCCAGCGGGTGGATGGCATTCCGGTGACGCGTTACTGGCTGATTCCGGCGGCCGTGCGTCCCAAGATGTTTTTCGCTCACCCGACCATGACGACGGACGAGATCAGCGCGCGAACGCAGGGCGTTTGGGATAAATTTTATAGCGTTCCGGAGATCTGGAAACGGTCGAAGTGCGTGATTTCTTTGCGTGGCCGGATGGCGTTTGTAGGTGTATCGATGCTTTACCGGCAGATGTATGCGAATACCGGAATCTCCACGGATAGCGCTCGCAAGAAGACGGCGACGAATTGGGCCAGGTGGCTGGCTAAACCGACCCGGCTCTTGTTCCGCGCGAAGCCGATGGCGGATTTGCGGATGCCTGGGGCGGAACGATCGTCGCCTCTGGTGGTTCTGGCACCTTGAAATCGCGGTTTAACGGCCTGTCGCGGACAATACCGGCTCGGTAACATGCGTGTTGCCGCGCGATGAGATCTTCGCGTTCCGGCGGCGAAGTGCCTCACTCCACGCGGGAGCTGCCATCACTCCCGGTGCTGGTGGTTTGCTGAAGGCCGGTAGCCGGATTTGCTATCTTGACGGCGGCGCCGGGGATGGCGGCTCCGCCCGGATCGGTAATTGTACCCGTTATATTGCCGCGATCCTGGGCGAAGCCCGTTGAAGTGAAGAAAATCAGAAATAGAAGGGCGAAAGGACGGAGGATAAGCGTGTGTTTCCTTCCAGCGCTCGATTGTTTCACAGTTGAAAGGGTCAGGGCCAAATGCGAGGTTGCGAGGGAGTCGTCCACGCGAAGGGGTTGCGATCCCCGCAGTTGACCGTCAAGTGTACTCTTTAGCTGTTCCGTTCCGATAAAGGGGCGTCCGGACTCCAGAACGGTTCGGCCGCGGGAATAAATTCGATAGGTACTTCGGTAATGAACGTCTTCAGCCAAGTGGCGCAGTTGAGCATGCCGGCCTGCTCGGATGGAATGTGCCCGAGCACGATCAGCCCTTTCTTCTTGCCCGCGGCGATCGTATCGGCGGCGTACTCGACGAGTTCCCATTCGCGGGCTTCGCCAATGACCAACACGTCGAGATCGGGACGAGCGAACGGGCGCAAACTGCCTGCATAGCCCCAATTACCCGCAACCGTGTGGACGCGCAGGTTCGGGTCTCCCATGACGCGCATGGTACGGATCTTGAGTTTGTCCTCGATTTGTTTCGCCAGAGCGGAAAGCGCGATGCCGTCGAAAAGGAACTGCCGGGGGTTCTTGGAGTCGATATTTTTTTCCCAGCCGAGCGCTTGCACCATTCCCGTCGCGATGCCGTCAGGGCGGTGAGCGTGCCAGTGATCGTGAAACCGGAACACGACCATATCGTGCTTATCGAGGAAATCCTGTTTGAACCGGTAAGTGGGATCGTCCTTCAAGGGATCTGTTTTATCTTCGTGCGTGTAAAACGTCGGCTCGTGCGTAACGACGAAGTTCTTTCCCGATGCCGCGGCGCGCTGCACCACATCGAGCGTCGCCATCATGGTGGTCGCGATACCGTTGACCCGAGTTCCGGGATCGCCGGACTTGATGGTATCGACGGTTTGCGCGCGCCAGGGAACTCCGACGTTCTTCTGAATGCGCTCGATCACCTGTGCGGCGGTCAACGAACCTCCATCCTGCGCGCCGGCGGCACCCGCCGCGGCCCCGAGCATGAATACTCTTCTCGAAACGTCCACGCCTGCCTCCGTGGGAAGTCTATCACGCAAGACAACGAAGCGGCCTTACTCCACGCGGTAATTCGGCGCTTCCTTGGTAATAATCACGTCGTGCACATGGCTTTCGCGCAGCCCCGCCGGGCTTACGCGCAAAAACCGCGCATTCTGCTGGAGCGACGGAATATCCGCGCAGCCGCAATATCCCATGCCCGCTTTCAATCCGCCGACAAGCTGATACACCAAATCGGCCAACACGCCCTTGGACGCGATGCGCCCCTCAATGCCTTCGGGCACCAGTTTCGCCGCGTTCTCCTGCGAATACCGGTCCCCCCCGCCTTGCGCCATTGCGCCTAACGATCCCATGCCGCGATACGTTTTGAACGTCCGGCCCTGATACAAAATCGTCTCTCCGGGGCTTTCATCGGTCCCCGCGAAAAGGCTCCCGATCATCACCGAATCCGCGCCGGCCGCAATCGCTTTTGTGATGTCGCCCGAAAACTTAATGCCGCCGTCGGCAATCAGAGGCACGCCCGCGACCGACGCCGCGCGGCTGCATTCCGAAATCGCGGTGATCTGCGGCACGCCCGCCCCTGAGACCACCCGAGTTGTGCAAATCGACCCCGGCCCGATGCCCACCTTGATACCGTCCACTCCCAGCCCGATCAATTCGCACGCCGCATCATACGTGGCGACGTTGCCGGTGATTAACTGAACTTCCGGCAGGGCGCGCTTGATCGCGCGAACCGCCTGCAGCACCCGCTCGCTATGACCGTGCGCCGTATCGATCGCGATGGCGTCGACATTGCGCGCCACCAGCTCCTGCGCGCGCTCGACAAAATCGCCGGTCGCGCCAATCGCGGCGCCCACGCGAAGACGCCCCCTCTCATCCTTCGCGGCATTCGGGTACTTCAATTTTTTTTGAATATCTTTTACGGTAATCAGCCCTTTCAGGTTGTACTGATCGTCCACGACCAGCAACTTCTCGACGCGATGCTGATGCAAGATGGCTTCCGCCTGCTCGAGCGTGGTGCCAACCGGCACGGTGATCAAATTATCCTTGGTCATCACGTCGGCAATCGGTAGATCGTAGCGAGTCTCAAAACGCAAGTCGCGGTTGGTGAGAATGCCGACCAGTTTGCCGTCGCTGGTGACTACCGGCACGCCTGAAATGCGGTAGCGTTCCATCACCGCAAGCGCATCGGAAATCTTCTTTTCCGAACCGATGGTCACCGGATCGACAATCATGCCGCTTTCACTGCGCTTCACGCGATCCACTTCTTCGGCCTGGCGCGCGATGCTCATGTTGCGGTGAATAAATCCGATGCCGCCCTGCTGCGCCAAGGCGATTGCCAGGTGCGATTCCGTAACGGTATCCATTGCGGCGCTCACGATTGGGATATTGAGAGCAATCCGCCGCGTGAGGCGCGTGCGCGCGTCCGCATCCGCGGGAAGAACCTCGCTGTGCGCCGGGACAAGCAGCACGTCGTCAAAAGTGAGACCTTCGCGGATGAGTTCTGAAATCATGGTGTTTCTTTAGTTTAACGTCACTTTATCGAGCATCGCTGTTTTGCAAACTTAGTATATTGGTCCGTGGGGCAAGCCCCGGCTTGTCCCGCCCTTTGGTACATGGCTTTTCCACGAGAAACGCAAGCGTCGGAACCGGTTACGTCGGATTACCTGTCTTGGGAGGCGCCCGGCGCGCCGGCCGAGGTGCGAATCCATCTCGACGTGGTGGATGCCATTTCAGCCGACGCGATCGATGGGTTCAACGCGCTTCGCCGGCGGGGCGTCGAAGTCGGTGGAATCCTGCTCGGCAGAAGAGAAGGGGCGCGTATCGTCATTGAGCGTTGCGAACGCGTAACGTGCGAGTACCGTTTCGGCCCGTCTTACATACTTTCGGATCAGGATAAGAAAAACTTCGAGGAGACCTACGCCCGTCTTGCCGCCAATCCGGACCTCGCAATTGTTGGTTACTATCGCAGCCATACGCGCCAGAATCTTCAACTGGAGCCGTCGGACTTGGAAGTAATCGAGCGCTGGTTCAACGACCCGGATTTCGTGTTTCTGGCGATCAAGCCGCTGGACCTCACGCACCTGATCGCCGAATTCTTTTTTTGGTGGCAGGACGGGCTGCAAATGCAATCGGCGGAACGCGAATTCCCATTCCGGGGTCGGGGAACCGGCGCGTTTGCCCGGACGAATCCAATCGACTTCAGTCCGTTGAACGGCGGCGCCGCCGCGGCGGGCCAAACGCAGGAAATTTTTCCCGAAGCACGGCGGGAAATTCCGCGCGAAGTGCCACGGGAAGTGCCGCGCGAAGTTCCGCGCGAAGTTCCAAAAAACGCTCAGCGCGAAACGATCTCGCAGCCCCGCGAGCGCAATTTCCTGAAGCGGCATTGGGAGGCCGCGGCCGCTCTCTTGCTGGTGCTCGGCGCGTCCGGCCTTTTCGTCTGGCAACATTGGGGGGGCGACGATACCGGTGGGGCGGGAGGGTTCACGAGTCCGGCCGCGAGTCCGGCCCCAACTCCCGCCCCAACTCCTGCCGCCACCTCGACCGCGGCGACGGGTTCGCTGGGTCTCGACGTCCAGCCGGGTTCCGGTGAATGGCGCGTCACCTGGAACCGGGACCTCCCGGCTATCCGGAAGGCCACGGGCGGGGTTCTTGCCATTGAGGACGGCGACTCGCGCAAAAACTTAGCGCTCAACACAACCCAGTTACACAGCGGCGCCGTGCTGTACACGCACGTGAGCGAGGACGTGAAGTTCCGGCTCAATGTGTTCGGTCCGGAAAAGCAGCTATTGACGGAATCGTTTCGCGTCCTCCTCGCGAACACGACAGCGAACGCCATTGCTCCCGAAGCAAAACCTCCAAGTGTATCGCCGCCGCCCAAAACCCGCCAGGCCGCGGAACCGGCCTTGATGGCACGGCAGGTGGAACCCGACGCGAAAACCGGGGCGGTTCGCATACCTGAAGGCATACCCGAACAGCGTCCACCAATTCCGTCGAGTCCGCCTAATCGCGTGGAATCCGCACGGGGCACGGGAATGGTGAAGATACCCGATCTGCCGCGTCCCACCGTCAATGTGCCATCCAAGCCGCGCCATTTTGTACCTGCAGAGGTGCTGTCGCGCGCGCGGCCGGAGATTAGCGAGGGTATCCAGTCCCGCATAACAGGTGAGATTGTCGTGTTGGTGAAGGTCAATATCGACGCGAGCGGTCGCGTGATTCGCGCAACCCCCATTACGCAGGGGGATAGCGTGACCCTTTATCTGGGATTGAAGGCGAGCGATGCGGCCAGACGCTGGCGCTTCGAGCCCGCCAAGGACAACGGGGTCTTGGTTCCGAGTTCCCAAGTGATTCGCTTCGTCTTCGAGAAGTAGCCATGAAGCTACTGGATCTCGCCGCGGCGCTCGATTGCGCGTTGGATGGCGACGGCGAAATCGAGATTACCGGAGTCGCGGGATTGGAGCAAGCCCGCGCCGGCGAACTCACGTTTCTGGCAAATCCGAAATACGCGCCGAAGGTAAAGCAGACCAAAGCCAGCGCGATTCTGAGCGGCGAGCCGGGTAATGACGGCGGACTTGCGACACTGGTATCCGCGAATCCGTATCTCGATTTCGCGCGCGCGCTGGCGCTGTTCTATCAACCGCCGCGCCCCGCGCCCGGCATTCACCCCCAAGCCGCGATTGCCGCGAGCGCGCAACTCGGCGATGGCGCTTCGGTAGGCGCATTTGCGGTTGTCGGCGAGCGGGTGATGATCGGGAAGAATGCCATTTTGCATCCCCATTCGGTAATCTACGAAGGTGCCCGCATCGGCGACGATTTCGTGGCTCACTCGCACTCGGTCGTGCGCGAATTCTGCCGGATTGGCGATCGCGTGATTCTGCAGAACGGCGCGGTGGTGGGCGGAGACGGATTCGGTTTCGCCAAGTGCCAGGACGGCACGCATCACAAGATCGTGCAATCCGGTATCGCGGTGATCGAAGACGACGTGGAGATTCAAAGCCTCACTTCGATCGACCGCGCGACGGTAGGGGAAACGCGCGTGCGGCGCGGCGCCAAGATCGACAGCCTGGTGCAGGTCGGGCATGCTTGCGTGGTGGGGGAGGACAACATCATCTGCGCGCAGACCGGCCTCGCGGGCAGCTCGATTCTGGAGAAGAACGTTCTGCTCGCGGGGCAGGTAGGGATCTCCGGACACCTGACGATCCATCGCGATGCGATTATCTACGCGCAGAGCGGGATCGGCAGCGATGTGCCGGCGGGAGCGAGGATGTCCGGATCGCCCGCGTTTTCCGCGAGCGATTGGCTGCGCGCCATCACCGCGTTTCCGAAACTGCCCGAGATCTGGAAGACCGTACGCGAGCTAAAACGAAAAGCGGAAAAAGAATGATCGAGAACCCTACGCAACACAATCCTCAAATCACGCAGTCGCGGCCTCCACTAGCCTACAAGAACGATGAATTCCTGGAGACTCCCGATTCGCGTCCGCTTCGGATCTTGTCCGAATACCTGGAGCCGCTGTCGCATTTCCGTCGTCAGAGAATTCGCGACACCGTCGTCTTTTTCGGTTCAGCGCGGCTGCGGGAAGACGGCGCGCTCGGCAACTACTATAACGACGCGCGCACCCTCGCCCGATTGGTAACGGAGTGGGCCGAGGCATATGCGAAATCCACGTACCGGTTCGTAGTGTGCAGCGGCGGGGGCCCGGGCATCATGGAAGCCGCCAACCGCGGCGCCATGGACGCGAATGGGAAAACGATCGGCCTGAACATCGGGCTGCCGTTCGAACAGTTTCCGAATCCTTACATCACGCCCGATCTCAACTTCGAATTTCACTACTTCTTCATGCGTAAATTCTGGTTCGCGTATTTGGCCAAGGCGCTGGTGGTTTTTCCGGGCGGATTCGGAACTCTGGATGAATTGTTCGAATTGCTCACGCTTACGCAAACCAAGAAGCTCAGGAAGACGATGCAGATCGTGCTGTACGGTTCGGCCTACTGGAAGGAGATCATCAATTTCGAAGCGCTGGCGCGTCACGGCATGATCGCGCCAGAGGATCTGACCCTGTTCCAATATGCGGACGACCCCGAGACGGCGATGACAATCCTGCGCGAGCATCTGACGACCCACGCGCTGGCTGCCGAAAAGGAATTCCCCGCGATCGCGCACACCGCCAAGCCGGATGAGAATGACTGAGCCGTGCGGCGCATTAAGATAGCCGTCGCTTACGACGGCACGGATTTTCATGGATGGCAGGTCCAACTGGGATTACCCACTATTCAGGGGACGCTCGAAGAAATTCTGCATCGAATTGAAGGCCGTCCGGTGGCGGTGGCCGGCTCGGGGAGGACCGACGCGGGGGTGCACGCGCTGGCACAGGCCGCGGCGTTCTCGTTCGAAAATCCCATTCCCGCTGAAAATCTGGTTAAAGCGATGAACCGGCTCCTGCCCGCCTCCATTCGGGTGCTCGCGGCGGAAGAACGCAATCTCGAATTCCATCCGCGCTTCGATGCCATAGCCAAGACATACGAGTACCGCATCGCGCGCGGCCAAGCGTGCTCCCCGTTCGACTGGCGCTACGTGCATCACTTCCCCTACCCATTGGATACCGGCGCCATGATCCGGCTTGCGCCCTTGCTCGAGGGCGAGCATGATTTCTCCGCTTACGCGGCCTCCGACGACAGCGATACGCAAGGCAAATCGAACGTGCGCCGCATCTTTTCATCGCGCTTCGAGGCGAGCGAAGATCGCTTGATTTACCGCGTGCGCGGAAGCGGCTTTTTGAAGCACATGGTGCGGAATATTGCGGGAACGCTGCTCGAAGCGGGTAAGGGAAATCTCGACGGGAGCGACTTTATTCAGCGCCTGAATCCGGATAATCTTAAAAAGGCCGGACCCACGGCGCCCGCGAAAGGTCTCACGCTGCTCTCGGTGGAATACCCGTCTTGAAGATTCGGTTTATCACGGGTATTCCCGCCAACGTATTGCGCGGAAGCGGCAACTACGTGGGTACCCAAACTCTCGCCAAGAGCTTGCGCGAACTCGGCGCGCAAGTCGATTTCGTGACGCCTCTATTCCGCCTGCCCTCCTATACGGCGGAACGCTTTTTGTTCAATAAGACGCTGCCATTCCGCCATCTCAAGCCATGTGACGCGAGCGTGGGCTTCGATCTCGACGGTTACACCTTGGCGGGCCGATCGGCCGCTCCGCATTTCGCTCACATCAAGGGAGTTTTGGGGGATGCGGCGCCGTTCGAGCGCGGCTTCACCCGCGCGACGCTGGGCCTTCAGGCCGGATGGGAAGCTTTGCATGCACAAAGAGCCGACCGGGTCGTCACCATCAGCCAGTACTGCGCCACGCGGATTCGCGAGCTTTACGGAGTACGGACACCGATCTCGGTGGTTCCGGAATCGATCGATCTGGCGATGTGGCGCGAACTGTTCCGTGCACATCCCGCCAATCGGCAAGACGGCAAATTTACCGTGCTGAGCGTCTGCCGCTTCTATCCGCGCAAGCGCGTCGACCTGTTGCTCGAAGCGGCGGATCGGTTGCGCCACTCGATCCCGGAACTCGAAGTACGCATCGTCGGCGGCGGTCCCGACCGCCGGAAACTGAGGGATTTCTGGCGCGCGAAGCGTTTGGAACGGCATGTCAAGTGGGTGGGCGACGCCTCCCGATCGGAACTTGCGCGGGAGTACAACCGCGCCGACGTATTCTGCCATCCGAGCGAACAGGAGGGCTTCGGCATCGTATTTTTGGAGGCCATGGCGGCCGGGCGGCCGATTGTCGCAACGAACGCTTCCGCCGTTCCGGAAGTGGCGCGGCACGGGATTCTGGTCGAACCCGGAAACCCGGAGGCGCTGGCGGAAGCGATCGAGCGGCTCTATCGCAATCCGGATTTGCGCGAGTCTCTGGGCCGGTTAGGCGCGCGGCACGTGGAGCGGTTTGACGGACCCGCCGTGGCGCGGATGTTCCTCGCGGAATTAGGGAGCGCCTGACAAAGCGGCTGTTGGGCCGGGTAGTCCGAATGGGAACCGAAATTGCTATTATGGCGTCGAATCAGTTGCGGCCAATGGGCGGTTCGGCTATACTCCGCAAGTACCTGTCTATTTGGGATGATGGACAGGGCGGGTTCACGCAGGCTCGGGCGCGTTTGGCGCGGTAATCACGCATCGACACTCGAAATTATAAGGTGACGGGAGAAGGCAAATGCTCAATCGGATATCAAAGGCGATTGTAGGGTTGGCGATGGTAGCGGGTTTGGGTTTTGCCCAGGACGCGCCGAAGCAGAAGAAAGTAAAGGATCAGGGCGAATACGACATATACACCAGCGTCTCGAAAGAGACGGACCCGAACAAGAAACTCGCTCTCCTCGCGACCTGGAAAGAGAAGTATCCAGACTCGGATTTCAAGAACGAGCGAATGCTCACGGAGCTCCAGGCCTATAGCCAGATTGCCGCCGCCACGATGGGCGCGAAGCCCACGCCCGAGTCTCTCGGCAATGGCGAGAAGGCCGCAAACACCATCCTGAGCAACCTCGATACTTACTTCGCTTCCGACGCGAAGCCCGAAAAGGTGTCCGATGCCGATTGGCAAAAAGCCAAGTCCGACACGGAGGCGAACGCCCACTTAACGCTGGGTTGGATTGCCATGCAGAACAAGGACTACCCGAAAGCCGAGCAGGAGTTCAGCAAAGTTTTGCAGGTGAACGGTAATAACGCTCAAGCATCTTACTGGCTGGGTACCGTCATCGCGCTGCAAAGGAAGGTGGAGCGTCAGCCGGAGGCGCTCTATCAGTTTGCGCGCGCCATCGCGGTGACTGGTCCGGGCGCGCTGCCCGACCCCGCCAAGAAAACGACGGACGAATATCTAACCAAGGCCTACAAGTCTTATCACGGCGACCCCTCCGGTTTGGACGACCTGAAGCAGAAAGCGGCGGCTTCCGCGCTGCCTCCGTCCGGTTTCACGATCGAGAGCATCAACGATATCGAGAAGAAGAAGTTCGCCAATGAAGAAGATTTCAACAAGGCTCATCCGGATATCGCGTTGTGGCGCTCGCTCAAGGCGACGCTGACCGGGGATGGCGGGCAGGCATACTTCGACAAGATGAAAGGGGCGCTGGTGCCCGGCGCCGGGGTCGAAGGAGTGAAGGATTTTAAGGCCAAGGTGATTTCCTCGACACTGAAAGAGTTAGTGGTGGCGGTGGATAATCCGGCGGGCGATGCCACCCTGAAATTCGAATCGGCGCTGCGCGGCAAAGTGGACGCTGGTACGGATATCTCTTTCCAAGGCGAACCCGAGTCGTTCACGAAAGAACCGTACATGATCACCTTCAAAGTCGAAAAAAGCCAGGTAAATGGATTGGGCGCTGCGGCGGGTCCGGCCAGCCCGGCACACCGCGCTCCGGGTCGTAAAAAGCGGTAGACTGCGGGTCTATTGTTGCGGGCCTTCAGTTTGCGCATCCGCGCGGGCTGGAGGCCTTTTTCGTTACATAGGTGAAAGCGATAGATAACCTTTTTCTTTCAATCCCGACAAAGCCAGCCCGTACCGGCCCCGAACTCCCGTTTTCTCAAAAATATGTTTCAAATGAATCTTGACGGTGCCCGTCTGGATTCCGAGATTGCGGGCGATATCCTTGTTCTTAAGTCCCTTTTCCACCAGTTCGACAACCTGATGCTCTCGAGCCGTAAGATTGGAGCGGCTATTCTTGAACGGTTTCTCGGCCTCGTGAAAGATCGTGTCTTCCATCCAGGTGGTGCCTTCGCTCACAGCGCGCAGGCAGTTGAGCATCGAGGGGAGGTCGGTCGTTTTGCGAATCACGCCTTGCGCCCCGGCTTGAAGCATCTTGAGGGCTTCCGCCTCGCCAATCCCCAATCCCCAGACCACGGCCGCGGTGAGGCCTTGGCCTCGAAGATGCGAAAGCCAATCCGAAATTGCCTGTATCCCGAAAGCCTTATCGATAAGAACGGCCGAAGGGTTGATGCTGCGCACCAGTTCCATCCCCGCCAGTAACGTATTTACGGCCCCGGCGAACTTCAGATCGTGGGTATTCGCGAGCAGCGAACGCAGTCCCTCGACCGTCACCGGTTGGGTGTCGCAAATTACCACCGTTTTCACCGGCGTGTTGTCGTTCATCAATGTGCTAACCTCTAGAACCTATATCGGTTCGCACAATTAAAAGGTTTAGGCTGAAGACCTTTTATCTCAATATGTTTGAATTGAACTCGGGAAATGCCGGTACGTATTTGTCGAACCGGGGTTTTGCCGCATCGGACGCGTCGGCGATTGAATTGGGAGGCGGCATCTCGAATACCGTGCTTCTGGTGAGCGCTGGAACCTCTCGCATGATCCTGAAGCAATCGCTCGAGCGGCTGCGGGTGAAAGAAGAATGGCTGGCCGACCGGGGGCGCATCCGCCGGGAATCGGCGGCCCTGCGCCTGCTTGCTCCGCGTTTCCCCGCTGGATCGATCCCCGAAGTGATCTTTGAGGACCCGGAAAACTGCCTTTTCGCGATGACCGCGGCGCCCCCGGAAGCGGACACCTGGAAATCGCTCCTGTTCTCCGGTACCCAACAGCCGGAAACGGCCCGGCGCGCGGGGAACCTGCTCGCAACGATGGTCTCGAGCACGTGGAAAGATCCGGCCTGCGAATCCGAATTCGGAGATCAAACCGTTTTCCGCCAACTGCGGATCGATCCGTATTACCGCACGACCGCCGTCCGGCACCCCGACCTTCGCCGCCAATTCGACCGCCTGATCGAGGAATCCGCCCAGCGCCGCGTCAGCCTGGTTCATGGCGATTGGAGCCCTAAAAACCTCCTCGTGGCCGGCGATCGCGTCACAGTCATCGATTTCGAAGTGATCCACTTCGGCGATCCGTCGTTCGACGCGGCGTTCCTGCTAAACCATCTGCTCCTGAAGTCGCTCTACCTTCCCGAGCGGCAAACCGCATTCGCGCGGCTCGCTTCCTGTTTTTGGGAATCGTTCGCGGCCGGGCTGCCGCCGCAAACGGAGTGGATGGAGCGCGCGACTATTGCCCACCTGGGATGCCTGCTTCTCGCGCGCGTGGACGGGAAATCGCCCGCCGAGTATCTCGGCACCGATGAGTTGAAACGGCGGGTGAGGCTGATCGCGCGCGAACTGATCGTAAACCCGCCGGGAACGATTCAAGAGGCATTCGCAAGTTGAAAATTCAAGCCATTCGCGCCTGGGAGATTCTGGATTCGCGGGGCAATCCGACCATCGAGGTGCAAGTTGAATTGGCTGGGGGCACCGCCGGGAACGCGAAAGTTCCGTCGGGCGCATCCACTGGAAAGCATGAGGCTCACGAGCTTCGCGACGGCGACCCGAACCGCTACGGCGGCAAAGGAGTGCTGCAGGCGGTTCGAAACGTGGCCGATGTCCTCGGCCCGGCGCTCCTGGGCGAAGATGCGGACGATCAGGCGAGGATCGACGCGCGGACGATCGAGATCGACGGCACGCCAAACAAGAGCCGGTTGGGCGCGAACGCCATCCTGGGCATTTCCTGCGCGGCAGCTAGAGCCGCCGCGAAGGGCCGCGGACTCCCGTTATGGGAGCATTTGCGAGCCGGCCGGCGAGCGAGCATCCCGGTTCCCATGGTGAACATTCTCTCGGGCGGTCTACACGCCGCCGGCAACTTCGAGTTCCAGGATTTTCTCGTAATCCCGCGCGGGTTTACGACCTTCCGGGCGGCGCTCGAAGGCATTGTCGCGGTCCATGCCGCCGCGAGGAAGCTGCTGATCGAACGCGGTTGTATCTTGACGGGAGTGGCCGATGAGGGCGGTTGGGGGCCGCTCCTACCCTCGAACGAGACAGCCTTGCAGGTCTTGACGGAAGCCATCGACCAAAGCGGTTACGAGATGAATATCGCGATCGACGTGGCTTCGTCCCACTTCCACGCCGACGGAACCTACAACCTCGCGAGCGAGGGGCGGAAGCTCACCAGCGGCGGTCTCATCGAACTGCTGGCCGGCTGGCGCGCGCGTTATCCGGTGGTCTCGATCGAAGACGGTCTGGCCGAAGACGATTGGGACGGTTGGCGCGCGCTTACCGCCCGGCTTGGATCAACCGTGCAACTGATCGGCGACGATCTATTTTGCACCGATCCCGAGAGGCTGGAACGGGGCATTCGGGAAGGCGCCGCGAACGCCGTCCTGGTGAAGATGAATCAGATCGGCACCATTACGGAAACTCTTGCCGTGGTGGATCGCGCCCGGGAAGCGGGCTACCGGGCCGTGATTTCGGCGCGCTCGGGCGAAACCGAAGACGACTTTCTCGCGGATCTCGCGGTGGCTTCGGGAGCGGGGCAGATCAAGGTCGGCTCCGTTACGCGATCGGAGCGATTGGCTAAGTACAACCGGCTGCTCGCGATCGAGAGTTCGGGCCTTGCTTGAATATGGCTACTTGACGTTGATCGTGCCCCGGCATTTCGGGGAACCGCATCGGCACGGTACCATCTCCACGTCTTTCGAGAAATGATAGTCCACCGTCAACTCTTCGCCCTTCTCGATCGTTCGCGCGCTCATATATAAGATGTGACCCTTGAATACCCAGGTATGAATATTCGGATCGCACGAATGGTTGATGTACTCCGCGCCGCTGCCGCCCACCGACCCATCGAGCGTCCAGTAGTCGTCGAGCGTGAACAAGTAAATCATGTGGGCCTGTTCGTCGCTGCGGCGGCGCGTTTCGCGGCGATTGATGCGCTCTCCGGTGTACTCGATTACCTTGCGCCGCGGCGGAATGGGCTCGTCCGCGTAGACGCCGTGGCGATGGATTCCCGAAGAGCGGATCGACAGCTTGAAATTCGCGTGCCGGGGATCGATTTGGCGAACAACCTGGCGCACGGCCATTTTTCAAAATTGTAACCGATCAGATCCGATGGAAAGCTTTTAGAATTTCCCGCGTGGAGTATTGCAGCGCTATGGGCCGCCCATGCGGGCACGCCATCGGATAATCGGTCGCCGATAAAGCCCGTAGCAGCCACTCCATCTTGTGATGGTCAAGGCGCGTGTTGATCTTAATCGCCGCCCGGCACGCCAGGGACGCGGCAATGCCGCGGCGCAAATCTTCGAGCGAGACCTTGCGCAATTCGCTTTCGGCGGTTTCGAGGATTTCGAAAATAACACGCTCGAGATCCGCCGGACCGATTGCCGCGGGCGCCGCTTTCACCGCGATCGTACGCTGCCCGAACGGCTCCGTTTCGAAGCCGAGGGCGTGCAGCTCGTCCGCGATCCGGGCGTACTCGATCTGCTGCTCGGCGGTGAGCTGCAACACCAGCGGCATCAGCAAAGACTGCGTTTCCACGCGTCCCGCCGCGCGCTGCTGAAGCACCTTCTCGAACAGAATACGCTCGTGGGCGACGTGTTGATCGATAATCCAGAGGCCATCGCGTCCCGCGGCGACGATGAAGCTGTCGTGGATTTGCCCCAGCGGGCGAAGGTCGCCTAATCCGGTTAGCGAGGATGTCGCGGGTATCGCTTCGGCTGGAAAGCCGCCATGCGTGTCTGGAACGCGCAACCTTGCGGGTTCGGGGGATGCGGGGTTTGCGACCGGAATTACGGCCGCGCCGAAATCGAAGCGCGGCGACGGTCCCGATTGCGGCTTGAGGGTAAACTCCGGGACTGGGAGCCGCGAAATTGGCTCCGATTCCCGGATGGGCCACGGAGCCGGCGGAAATTCCGACACCGGCATGGGGCTGGCCGAAAACGCGGGTGCCGGCCGCGATTCCATCAGGCGCTCGCGAATCGCGTCCCGCACAAAATCGTGCACAAACGATTGGTGGCGGAACCGCACCTCCGTTTTCGATGGATGTACGTTCACGTCCACCTCTTCGCAATCGCACATCAGAAATAGCAGCGCGAACGGGAAGCACGCGGGCGGCATCAGGTTGTAATAAGCCGACGAGAGCGCGTGCAGCAGCAAACGGTCGCGGATCAGCCGGCCGTTGACGAAGATGAAAATCGAATTGCGATTATTCTTCTGCACCTGCGGCCGCGAAATGAAACCCGTCAGCCGGAATACTTTGGTGGCCAGCTCTTCCGGTTCGCGCCGGTATTCCGCGATCGCTTCGGAAGGGGGGACGGAGACCGGAGGCAACGCCAATTGGCCCCGCTTTTCGCCCAGATCGACCAACTCATCCAAGAACTGGCTTCCGAACACCTGAAAAACGCGCTCCCGCAGCGTGCTTACCGGCGTGACATGCAGCAGCTCCGCGCCGCCGTTTGAAAGCTCGAACGTCTTGTCCGGGTTCGCCAGACTATAGTGCGTGACCAGCGAACTGACGTGCGAGAGCTCGGTCGGGTCCGCGCGCAGGAATTTCTTGCGCGCCGGGACGTTGAAGAACAGATCCCGAACGGCGATTACGGTTCCCGCATTCGCCGCGATCTCATCGCAGCTCAACATCTTTCCGCCCGCGACTTCGATGCGCGTACCCGTAGTCTCATCGGCCGAGCGCGTTTCCATCAGCAGCCGCGAGACGGATGCAATCGAGGGCAGCGCTTCGCCGCGGAAGCCGAGCGTCGCGATCGAAAGCAGGTCTTTGACGTCGTGGAGCTTGCTGGTGGCGTGCCGCTCGAAGGCGAGCAGCGCGTCGTCGCGCAACATGCCGCAGCCATCGTCGGCGATGCGGATGAGGCGGCGGCCGCCATTCTCGATATCGACCCGGATCGAGTTCGCGCCCGCGTCGAGCGAATTTTCGAGAAGCTCTTTGACGACGGACGCGGGCCGCTCGACTACTTCTCCGGCCGCGATCTTATTGGCGACGTTGTCGGAGAGTACGCGGATGCGCCCCATCTAAACGCCTTTGTGGCGCGGGCACTCGTGCCTGCCGTGTCCCCACTCATGGGGACACCGGTTTTTCGCCGCCTCGCAACGAG
>JBPCKZ010000057.1:0-5908 GCA_051003795.1 Bryobacteraceae bacterium
CGCGATCGCCGCCGCGAGGAAGCCCGGATAGAGCGCGGTCACATGCGCGGTCATGCTGGCGAAAGCATAATGCACGTAGAGATAGACCACCAACAGCACGCCCAGCGCCGCCATCCAGTTCCAACCGTGCAGCCCGCTAAACACCGTGCCCGAAAGAATTTTGATCACGCCTCGATCCTGCAGCGCCTCGGCCATCATGAGCAGCGGCGCGAACCAGACCAGCGCATCCCAGGCTCGATGCTCCCCCAGCAAATCTTCCCAAGTCAGCACGCGGGCAAGCAGGATCGCGCAGAGTCCCGCCATCGCCACGAACGTGTTTGGAATTCCGTGGATGGACGATGTCACCCAGCCGAGCATTACGCACGCCAAGATCCCGGTGAGCCATCGCTCGTTGCGCGTCATCGGTCCCATGTTCTTCAGTTCCGCGCGCGCCAATTCGCGCGCCGCTTCAGTGTTATGGATCTCTGGCGGATACAGCCGGTATAACAGGTAAGGCACCAGCGTCAGCGAAAGGAGACCCGGCACGATGGACGCCAAAGCCCATCGCGCCCACGTGAGTTCAACGTGCGCGATCTTCAGCGCGAAATCGGCCATCATCGGATTCGCCGCCATGCCCGTCAGGAACATGCCCGAGGCAGTGTAGGTCGCGTGGAAACCGACGAGCATCAGAAACGCTCCAATGCGGCGCGCGGTGGGGCCCGGCTCCGAGTCGAATGCTTGCGAAAGACTCTTCGCGATGGGGAACACGATGCCGCCGCCGCGCGCCGTGTCCGATGGAATGAACAGCGCGAGCACGGCGTCCGTCGCCACAATCGAGTAACCCAGCGTCAAAGCGCTGTGGCCGAATTTGCGAATAAAGAGGTACGCGATGCGCAACCCGAAGCGCGTCTGCGTGACCGCGCGCGCGAACAGAAACGCGGTGAAGATCAGCCAGAGCGTAACGTTGCTGAATCCCGAAAGCACGAAGGGAAACGGCAAAGTGCGCGTGAGGGCAAGCAGAGTCATGGCGATGAGGACGCTGACGCCCATCGGCACCGGACGCGCGACCAGCGCAATGATCGTACCCAGGAAAATGGCAAGCAAGTGCCGCTGGATCGCGTTCAATTCCGGAACGGGCGCGAAATAAAGGATGGCGGCGGGCAGCAGCACTACCGCCCAACGCTTCAGTTCGCTCGAAACGGCGGTGTTACTCAAATATTTTCTCGACTGGAACGATTTGAATATCGCCGGGACGCAAATCGATCGGCCACTTCTCCACGATCTTGTCTTCTTTCATGATTTCTTCGGGCTTCGGAGAATTGTAAGTCATGGGCGAAGCCTCGCCGCTCACTAGCTTGGAACGCAACCCCTCCGCGTCTTTCGCCACGGCCACAATCTGGACTCGATCCGGCCGCAGATGCTTCTTAATCGCGCGATTGACATCGTCGACGGTGAGCTTCGCGAGGGAGGTTTTCACGTAGCTGTTGTAATCGGGAATGCCGTAGTAGAGACTGTCGATCGCGTAACCCAATTCGGCGCTCTTCGTCTTGGTCAAGATGTTCACGTACTTGGTCGCGAACGCGCGAGTGCGCTCGAAGTCCGCGGGCGCGATCCCATCCTTCAGCAACTTATCGAGCTCATACATGGCAAGCCGCAGCGCGAATACGGCGGTGGGCGGCTCCACGGGCCGTATCCAAATCTGAAAAATCTGCCGATGCCGCGAAAGATTCGGGTCCGGCTCAAACTGGAACATCCCGCGCGGAAAATATTCGATGTAGGCGTAATCCCCGTAGTTCAAGCCGCGTGTTTCGCGCATGCGCTCGTACAAGTGCCCCTGCAAGCGATGCGGGCCGAAGTACGACTGCATCACGAGCAGCGCCGGATAGTCGGGATCGCCTCGTTTCACGTCGATCGGATATCCGAGCGAGTACGCCACCGAGCGCGTATCCTTCTGAATAATCGTCGCGCGATTGTGTTCGATCGGAGCCGGCTCGGGGAGCTTCACCCGCTCTGGGTGGGTATCGGCATCGCCTTCGGGAAGCGATTCGAAATCCTTCTTTAAGCGTTCCGGAAAATCGGAAGGATATCCTCCGGCGATGCCGATAATCAGGTTTGCCTGGGTCAAGTTCGCGCGGTAGAACCGCTCGAGATCTTCCAGGGTCAACTTCTTCAAATCCGAAACCGAGCCGGCATTCTCATGCCCGTAAGGCTGTCCCGCATAGAGCAGGTTGTAGAGCCCTTCTTTTGCAAGTTCTTCGTCGTTATTTCCGCGCAACGATACGCGAAGGTAATTGATCGTGTTGTCCCTGACGCGCTCGAGATCCTCTTTGCCCCAGCCGGGTTCGAGCAACATGGCGCGGAAAAGCCTGTAGAACTTTTCCAGATTCTCGACGTGCGTCTCGGCGATGAACGTCGTCATCTCCTTATCGACAGTCGCGGAGACGGAGGTCGCCATGGGAAACATCGCATCGACGATCAGCCGATACGGCATCTCGCGCGTTCCGCCTTGCGCGAGCATTTCCGCGGTCAGATTCGCGACGCCCGCTTGCCCCGCAGGATCGGAAGCCGAGCCGGCGGTGAACACGATTCGGAAACTAACGATCGGCGATTTGCCGGGAAGAGTTACCAGTCGCGGAGCTCCCAAGCAAACCGAACCGAGCGCGAGCGAAACGAGCATCGCCGCCAACCGCCTCATTTGGACGTCGCTCCCGTAAGCGTCACAATGGTCCGATTATTGGGCGTGAGATACTTCCGCGCCGCGCGCTCCAGATCCGCCGGCGTGAGCTTCGCGTAGAGGTCGTAAAGCCGGTTGATCGTCTCGGGGGTGCGCCGCAATGCGACGTAGGACGCCACGGTTTGCGCGATCGCCTCGCTATTATCCATCCGCAGGGCGAAGCTGTAACGCAGATTGCTCTTCACTCGTTCCAGACGATCCGCATCCACGGGACCCGCGGAGAAGCCCTTGACGGTCGCCAAAATATCGTCCTGAACCGTCCCCAGATCTTCCGGCTTTTTCACGCGAGCGATGATGGTGATCAGGGATGGATCGACGTGGTCCCGGTTATCCGAACCGAGCGAATCCACCTTCCGCTCTTGAATTACGAGCTTGCGATACAGATCCGAACTCGGCGAAAACCCAAGAAAACCGATCGCATCGAGCGCCGCCAGATCGGGAATGTCATCGCTGTAGGCGGGACTCCGGTACGCCACCGCGACGAATGGCAGCGTGGGATTCGGCCAGTCCACATGCGCAGTTCGCGGACCGGATTGCGGCGGTTCCGCCGGAATATCCGGCTTGTAGGAACCGGGCTTCCAATTGCCCCAATCTTTCTCCACCAAAGACTGCACGCTCCTCGGATCGACGTCACCGGCGACGATGATGGTGGTGTACTCGGGGCGGTAATAACGCTGAAAAAACGTCAGGCTGTAATCGTATTCCCGCGGCATGTTTTGAACATCCTGCAGGAAGCCCATGGTCGTGTGCTTATAAGTGTGCTCTTGAAACGCGGTCTTGCGGAGCGTCTCAAACAGCTTCTGCGCCGGGCTGGCGCTGTTCTTGTTGTACTCGCCCAGAACGGCCAGCGTCTCGGTTTTGAACGCCGCGGGATCGTATTGAAGATGCTCGAAGCGATCGGCTTCCATGTGCAGCACGCCAGGCAGGTCTTCTTTCGAAAAAGTGGCGTGGTACGCGGTGAAATCGTCGGTGGTGAACGCGTTCGCCGCGGCGCCCGCATTTTTCAAAGCTGCCTGGTACTTATCGGGCGGAAATTCCTTCGTGCCACGAAACATAAGATGTTCGAAGAGATGCGCGAACCCGCTCTTACCAGGTTCCACCTCATTCCGCGAACCCGTTTGCACCACGATCACGAGCGCAACGATGTTCGGGTATTCGGTTGGGATGGTGACGACACGCAATCCGTTTGGCAGATCCTTCTGAACGTACGGATACGGAAAAATTTTAGCGGCCGTGAGCAGTCCGCAGGCGCATAGCAAACAAAACGATAGGAGCTTCATATCGGTTATCTTTGTGGTATCACAAAGCGTAAATCGCCGCCGCGACCGGCTTCGAACCCACGGGAATCAGGGTGAATAGCGGCGCTCCGTGGGAATACGCCAACGATCCCAACGCCTTATTCGTCCTTTGATTCCCGATCAGCGATAGCCGGATCACGGCGACATCGCCCGACTTGCGGTTCAGCACCAGCGCGTACTGGCTGCCGGCGGTGATTAGGATCGTCCCCGGTTCCTGCCCCACCGGCACTTGCGCCAGCACGTGGCGCGTGTCGATATCGATGACGGTGATATCGCCGCTTTCGGTATTTGCCACGAACAGATATTCCGGGCTGCGCGATACGGCCATGCTTCCCGGTGTTCTGCCCGCGAGAATGGTCTCGCTCACTTCCGTCTGATACGGATTTACGATTACGACGGCATCGCGGCCCGTTCCCGTTACGAAGAGTTCGCCGCCGTTGGTCTTGAAGCAAAAGCGCTCGGGCTGGATCGCCACGGGCAGATGCACCAGAACGCTCCCGGTTTGCGCATCGATAGCCGCGATGGTGCGCGCGCTCGTGTTGCCGGTCAGGATTTGCCGCCCATCCGGCCGGAAGCGGATTACGCGGGGCGCCACGCCGATATCGACCGTGCGCTCGACTCTCCCGGTGGCCAGATTTGCGATCGCCACGCCATGCCGGTCGGGCAAGCTGACCGCCGCGGCGGTCCCGTTCAAGTCATAATCGAAAGGCGCGGCCGGCAGCGGTATGACCGGCCCTATTTTCAAGCTGTCCAACTTCACGTGGACGAGGCTATGAGGATCGCGGCGAAGGAACCAAATCGAACCGTCTTCCGCAATCCTCATCTGAATAGGGGTGCCGCCGACCCGTAATTTACGGCGGATTGCCAGCGAAACGGTATCGATCTCATGCAGCATTCCGTTTTGAGGAGTCAACACGAACACGCGGTTCGAGCCCGGCCACGCCAGAACAGCGGTCGGCGCGGCATCCAAAGAGATTTTTCGGATCGCCTGAAAGCGCCGCAGATCGATCACGGAGACCGAACGATCGTCTTCATTGGCGATGAACGCGTAAGCCGCAACTCTGCCGGCCTTGGGTCTGCCGCAAGCCGCGAGCACGGCCGGCCCGATCAGGAAATTCCGGCGGGAAATGGGCAACAACCAATATACGCCGTAGGGTATAAAGCATGTAACCGACACACCTTTTCTTTTATCGACGAAGGTCGTGGTTACACCGAGCGCTGGACCCCGGCCCGAGGAAATTGATTGCGACTGGGACGCAAAGGACAAAGTAATTGCTTGCAACCGACGCTTTACGTCGGACAAAACGATCCGGTGATGAAACTGTTCTTCGACCGCGCGCGGCGCCACTTTAGAGAACGATGTCCCAACCATGCGGAGCGACACCGGGCAAAAGGACAAGCTATGCACACCTCGCGAGCCCCTTGCGCTTTCGCCTCGGATCGGGTATGGTCTGAATTACACTATATACGCAAGTGTACCCGCTATCCAGGAGGTCCTATGTCCGCTTTCTCTTTTTGCCTTTGCTCACGGACGCCGCTTTTAAGTCAAAGGCATCTTAGAACAATGCGATCCGGATTTAGAGCCGAAGCACTGTTACAGGCTTTCAGTGGCCGCCTAATGAGCATCTGCGTGATAGGATCAGTCGCGCTTATGCACGCTCCATATATTCTCGGGACGACGTTCACCTTGTCACAAAAACAGCTATTACAGTTAGACTACGCATATATCAGTACCGCCCCAGGATCTATCCTAAGCACTACACCAAGCGGAAATGGAGTCGAGTATACGATTTCTCTTTCCCGTAATTCATCTGGAGTAGATCGCCTTTCAACGACACTCGGCGGCAGTGGTGCATTAGTCGGTATGCCATTAAAGTTGTCAGACAGCTTTGCACTC
>JBPCKZ010000058.1:0-36354 GCA_051003795.1 Bryobacteraceae bacterium
GGTTGCTGTTGCTGGCTTTGATCGGCATCGCGCGGGGATCGTGGTGGTACTTGCTGCCGCTCGGCATGGCGATTCCTCGCGTCGTTTTGCAACTGGCGCCGCAGGTGTCCCACGTCATTCGCGGGATACGTGTCCTTTACTGAGCGACGTTATATTATGAAGCGTCCCCGATGAATTTCGTCGCGAACGATCGCGACTACATCGTGATGAAGAGCCTTGGCTCGATTCCGCTCTGCTTGAATGAAGGGATGGCGCGACGCCGATGAGTGTCGATGCGCAATTGCCCTTTTACAACGAGAAGAACCGGGCGAACATGTTCCATGCGGAAGGAAACAGCCGTGCTTGTCGAGTACGTGGAAAAGCCGGATGAGCGGACCAACACCGTAGGGGATGTTCGTTCAATCGAATTTAAATAAGTACCCATCGGCTCTGGCACCGACCCCCTTGGTGCCGATCCGGCTTTCGCCCGGATCGCCGCAGGTTTACTGCAAGCTCGAATTTCTGAATCCCAGCGGGTCCACTAAAGATCGCATCGCCCGTTACATCCTCGAAAACGCTTTACTCGACGGGCGGGTAAAGCCGGGCGGCGCGGTGATTGAGGCGTCGAGCGGATCGACCAGTATCGCCATGGCTTTGACTTGCGCGCAACTGGGACTGCGGTTCATCGCCGTGATGCCGGAAGGGGTGAGCAACGAGCGGGTGCTAACGATCCGGGCATATGGCGGCGCGATTCACTTCACGCCGCGCGCGGACGGCGTTCGCGAAGCCATTCGGGAATCGGAACGGCTGGCTAACAACACCGATGCGTTTCTCCCGCGGCAATTCGCCAATCCGGACAACGCTTCGGCTCACGAGTTCGGCACCGCGCGCGAGATTTTGAGCCAGCTCCCGAACGGCCGGGTCGATGCGGTCGTGAGCGGAGTCGGAACCGGCGGGACGATCGTGGGCTTGTATCGTGGTTTTGAGGCGAGCGGACATTCGCTTCGCCCCGTGCTGGCGCGTCCGGTGAATTTGACGCGATCCCGCGAGGAAGAGTGCTGCAGTTTTAGCTGTTGCATACCGGGAGTGGTCGACAGCATCTCGACCATCTTTCGAGCCGCCGACTTCCCCAACCTGATTACGGTGGAGGTGGACGACCGCGAAGCGATCCAAGTCACGCGCCAGCTCATGAGGGTGTAAAAAGGATTGTGTAAACGCGGTTCTCGACAGAGACGAAGATAGGAGAACCGATTGAGATCAAAAAAGAGCTGATAGACGAACTAATCGCCGGCAGTGGGGGCAATTTGATCGGCCCCAACGGTTTGGTGAAGGAATTGACAAAGGCGCTGTTTAGTTGATAGATTCTCATTTCTATCGATCATTGCTTTCAGGACAAGATATGGGTCTCACTTGGCAACCTTGGACTAGCGTGTCGGAAGGTAAGAGTACGCCGGGCGCGCCAGTTACGGCAGTACCGTGGGGAAATAGCTTCGCCCTGTTTATCGCCGATCCCAGCGGCGGGATTTACGCAATCAAGGCCGAACCAGGCTTTGGTTGGGAATTGGTGCCGGGACGCAGCACCACGCCTGGCGCTCGGATTACCGCGGTGCCGTCGGGAAATCGCTTCAAGTTGTTTATGGCCGACGTTAACGGTGAGATCTTCACGACCTCAGGAATCCCGTACCAAGGTTGGGATTCCTGGACCAGCGTGTCGGAAGGCTCCAGCACGCCCGGCGCGCCGGTTGCGGCAGTACCGTTCGGACAGAGCTTCGCCCTGTTCATCGCCGATCCCGGCGGCGAGATCTACGCGCTCAATGCCCAACCGGGCTTTGGTTGGGAATTGGTGCCGGGACGCAGCACCAGGCCGGGCGCTCAGGTTACTGCGGTGCCGTCGGGAAATCGCTTCACGTTGTTTATGGCCGATGCGAACGGTGAGATCTTCACGACCTCAGGAATCCCGTACCAAGGTTGGGATCCCTGGACCAGCGTGTCGGAAGGTAAGAGTACGCCGGGCGCGCCGGTTGCGGCAGTACCGTTCGGACAGGGCTTCGCCCTGTTTATCGCCGATCCCGGCGGTGGGATCTACGCGATCAATGCCCAACCAGGCTTTGGTTGGGAATTGGTGCCGGGACACAGCACCAAGCCGGGCGCTCAGGTTACCGCAATGCCCTGGAACAACCCGATATCACCAGAGCGCTTCCTCCTGTTTATGGCCGATGTCGACGGTACAATTTATATGACCTCAGGAATCCCTTACCAAGGTTGGGATCCCTGGACTAACGTGTCTAAAGGGATCAGTACGCCCGGCGCGCCGGTTGCGGCAGTGCCGTGGGGACAGGATTTTGCCCTTTTTTTCGCCGATCTCAATGGGTTGATCCGCAAAACGTCTTCTTTCGCCCCGGGCGATGTGCCGACGTATCACGTCGATAGCCGCCGTACCGGATTAAATGCTAATTTCCCATTTGGCCGTGGGGGCGGCCCATGGACGCGCTACACAGCGCTACCCACGAGAGCCGTGATCCGCGCGGCTCCGCTCTACCTCTCGCAATATCATTTCACCGCCGGACCACACGCAAGCGAGACTCACGATGTTGTCATTGTTGCTAGCTCCGACAACACTGTCTACGCATACGCTGAGGATGAGCTTCTGGCCGGAGGGCTGAACGCGCTATGGGTCCAACAATCATTAGGAATGCCAGGCCAACGTCAAGGCAACGTTGGCATGCCCGGAATTGCGAGTACGCCGGTCATTGATCGCTCGAGTGCCACCATCTACGTGGTTGCTTACGTTTCTGATTCGTCTGGCGAGGCCTTTAGGGTCGTCGCTCTAGACCTAAATACAGGGACCATCCGTAATCAGGCGAAACTCAACGACCCCGGCGGCTCTGGCCGCCCTACGTTCAACCCGACGTTGCAAGACCAGCGGGGCGGCCTCAATCTTGTGAACGGGTGGATTTATGCAACGTTCGCCGACTACGGAGCTGATGAGAGCGGGGCAATCGCCTACCACGGTTGGGTAGTGGGTTGTAACCACTTGAATCTTTCGCAACAATTATTCTTGCCGATTACCAAGGTCGTCGGCGGGGGTATGTGGGGCGCTGGGGGAGCCGCCGCGGCCCTAGATGGGACGCTATATTTGAGCACGGGTAACGCTGGCGGAATAGCTCCCGTAGGAAACAATCCCGATCCCACTGGCTACTGGAAAGCCTTAGGTGGGAAACATCCCGGGGACATAGGCGATTTTTTCGAGGCAGTCGTTCGAGTTCAGCGTTCGGCTACCGGGTTGCACGTCGTGGGATGGTATCAGCCGACCTGGGCGAAGACCTTAAATGACGGTGATTTGGATTTAGGTGGATCAAGCCCCCTCGTGCTCCCGCCTATTGAAGGCCGGAATCTTGTAATCACCACAGGGAAAGACGGCAGGATATATCTCCTGGATGCCACTCTAGGGGGATGGGGCGCAGAGTTGTATTCCGACATTTTCACTGGGCCCGGTTTCGACGGTAGTGAGGGCGGGAGCAAATGTGCGGCCGCGTATTATCACGATCCAACTAGCGGCGGGGACTTTGTTTATGTAGTTTGTTTAGGCACACCTGGCCTTACCGCCTACCGGGTCGAGGTTTCGGGCAGCCCGCGTCTCGCGAAAGCGTGGCAATCGCAGATTGGGTTCGCCGGGCTTCCGGGTTCGCCGTTCGTAACCGCGGATCCAGAAAGGAAAGAAGCGATCGTGTGGGTCGCTGGCGCCACACCAGACCGCGTGAGCAATAAGCTGTACGGATTGGACGCGGTAAGCGGTCAATTGGTATTTCAGTCTGACGAAATTGGGCCTGCTTTCAGCCTTCAGCCCGTTGTCGGGGCTGGCCGAAGCATATTTGTGGGGACAACGACAGGTGTAGTCGGCTACACCGAGATTGCCGGAACGTCGTTGAAAGTTAGCGACTCTCGATCATAATAAGGCTATGCGACCGCAGCTTCTTTCGCAATCGTTTTCTTGGACACCGCGTTGGTCATTGCCGACAGCAGTAGCGGAATCTGTTTATGGCCGATGGCTTTGCGGAACTGGCGCTCGGCGGCGACCAGCCCCGAGGCGACCCAGCGTTCGACGTCATCACCGGCGCGCGCCAGCGCGCGTCGTCGAGAATGTACAAACAGTGGCGTCGAGAAGTCCAAGCCGCGCTCGACAAGCTCACTCAGCAAGCCACTCACAACGGCCGTATTTTCCGTCGCACCTTCGCGCAGGCCCAACGCGGTTTTGCGTCCATCGCAGCCAATACCAAGGGCTGCGATCTTCTGCCGGTCCTTGAAAGGGAGTGCCGTCGATGAGCACCGCGCATATCTGCAACTCACCCAGCGGACGCGCCATCAACTGCTTCACTTTTTCGCGACTGGCCTTCAAATGAAGTTTTCGCTCACCGCCGATTCGCGAGAGCGAGGTCGGGGCATCACATCCGAACCACACTCGGCTGTCTGATGCCCAAATCGCGCAAGTGTAACAGCACAGCGTGCCAGCTAGGGATAGAACTCGCAAAACGGCGTTCGTAGGCATCCTCAATCTAGGCGGGCCGACCGGGTGGCCGGAGACAGGTCCACATCGAATGAAGGTCCTTAACGTCCAATGTTGACCAATGGAGGAGCGATCCCAGTTATCCCGTGCCGTCGGAAGTCGGGAAAGCCATGCTGGGCAATTTGCTTGTTGACCTGAGTAATCGCCCATCGCATTGCCCCGCCCAAAGGTTACTGGAAGTTTAAATCCTCGGGCAAAAACGCGGGCGTTACAAAAAGGTCTTTTCCAAACAAGGGCCGGACCAGATCGTTGATATCGAGAATCGTTTTGCCATCGGATTTCAGGAATTCCGCGATCTGCGCCTGCGCGGCCAGCGCAATCGCCGCCCCGGGGATCGAATCGAGGTTCGTCAGGAACGTGTGGGGATTCGTCGAAAGGTCGGGCGCCACGGCGCGGGCGACATCGTTCTGAAAGTAGACCAACGAATCCTGCATGTTGGCCGACCCCACCAAATTGCTACTCGCCGGGTTCGGCACCGTCTTATCGCCCTTGGCCTCCTGCCAGAGCACGTTCTTGATCGGCACGTTGGGCAGGGTCGATGAGCGCAAGTGCGGCGCAAATGGGATTGGATCGCCCGGCGATTCGTACCATTCCGCGAAATCGAAAAAATTTTGAATGTCAATGGCCCCAGGCACATTGTTGACGACCGCCGCGCGATACCGCAATGGGGAGTTATCGTTGAAATCGCGGCCCATCACGTTCAATAACGGGGGCGCGCGCAGCGCCAGCGCTTGTGCCGCCAGAAGATGAAACGCGGGGCTCAAGCGCAAGATTTCGACGACCGATCCGCCGCCCACATTCAAGGCGGCCGTCTGAATGGTAGGTTCCACGGCCATCAGGATCGTTCCGTAAATACTGCCGAACGATTGGCCGCCGTAGTAGATCCGGCTTGGATCGAAAGCGATGGAACCATCGCCGGCCACATCCACGCCGCTTTGAATCACCCGGACCAACTGCATTAAATCGACGACCGTCTGGCGAAGGCAATCTCGCGACCCGGACAAACCCGGCAGGACGCAACCTTCCGTATCGTCGATTGTCCCGTCGCCATCGATATCCAACCCGCGTCCTCCGGTCGGAATTTCGGTGGTGTTGCCGGATTTGTCCGTTAAGACCACGGTGCCATTGGAGCCGCCGCCGTGCCCGAAAACATTAATCGCGACCGTTGCGAAACCCGCTTGCGCAAGCGTGGAAGCGACCGCGCTCGGCGCGCCGAAGCTGCTGTCGGTGAATCCATGCCCGAAAATCACGACCGGATATCCGGATGCGGGAGCGGCCCCGGGCGGCAAATATACGTGAAACGTAATGGGAGCGGCAGCCGCGGGTACGGGAGGCGGCATTCCGGTGGGCGTATCCGCGATGGTTAACGACTGGCCGAGATAGACCGGCGATTGAAATGCGCCGAACGCAATTCGTCCGACGCCGGCGAGGAGAACGAGCGGCAGCGCGGAGTTTACCAGATCGGAAGAATTCGCTTTGACTTGGCGGCGCAACGTAATTCCGGAGAGGTCGCCGATATTAAAGACGCTCTTGCCGGAACCGCGTTGGAATCCGAGGTTCGTATTCTGCAATTGCGCCCGCGCATTTTCCATGAAAACGGTTGCCGACATGGTCGTAAAAACGGAAGCGCCGGTAATCTTGCGAGGCCCGAATTGCGCCTGCTGGTCGTTAAATACCTGCCGCAATTGCCCGCAATAGACGGTCTGAAGAACTCCGGGCGGCGGCGACACGCAGCCGGTGAATGCCGGGTCGGGCTGCACGGGAGCTCCGCTGGTATCCGTGACGCCATCCGTCACTATGATGGCGAAGCGTCGATGTTGATCCAGCAGATAGTCGGGCTTGGCATAGCCGGTCTGAGTGGTCGGATCGTAACCGACTTCATTGATGGGAATGATTTCGCCCGTCGTCTCGATGCCGTATTCTTCGTTGGTCAGATTATCGAGAGCGACGAAATAGACGCCCTGCCGGAGGCTGTCGGGGTTGATCGCGCCGGAGAAGCGGATGCGGATTCGCGGCTCGACCTGGAAACCGTCGAGACGATTCAAGGCCGCGACATCCTGGCAGGAGCTTGGTTGGGCGGTACAGTCGGGACTCGGTAGATTGATTCGCAGACCCGTTTTCTGGCTCGTATCGGGCACGGTGAGGAAGTCCGTCGGGAACGGCCCCACATCGGGAGACGAGGGATCGAAACGCACTGTAACCGCGGCCGGAAGAAGTTGAAAACCAAATAGGGCAGTTAACAATAACGCTGACGCTGGGCGCATGGTGGAGAAAAGAGTATATCAGGAGCCGGCGCGTACGCTGCCCAGCAGTTTCGCGCACGCGTAAACCGACCGCAAGTGCGGCACGGGCACTCCGAGACGATCGCCCAGTTCAACGACGGCTCCGGCGACCGCTTCCAACTCCATGGGGCGCCCCGCTTCGAGGTCCTGCAGCATTGAGGTTTTGTGTTCTCCCACGTTGGCGGCTCCGGCGATGCGCCGCTCGATCGAGACCGGCATTTCCATGCCGAGTTTCGCGGCGATCGCGACGGCTTCTTCCATGATTTGGCGCACGAGGCCGCACGCCTCTGGATCGCGCGCGATGCCCGCGAGCGTTGCGCCGGTCAAGGCGCTGATGGGATTAAACGCGGCATTGCCGAGAATCTTGACCCAGATTTCCTGCCGAATGCGAGTAGTGATGGGACAGCGCAGGCCGGCGGCGATCAACGCTTCCGCGATCGGGCGGCAGCGCTCGGAACGCGAGCCGTCGGGCTCGCCGAGCGAGATGCGATTTCCCTCCACGTGGCGGACTACGCCTGGCGAAACAACTTCGGTCGCGAAATAGACGATGGATCCGGCCACGCGGCGCGGATCGATGGCGGCGGCGATGATGCCCCCTGGATCGACCCGTTCAAGCGGCGGCTCGAAGTACCACCAGGGAACGCCATTCTGCATGGAGACAACGACGGTTTCCGGCCCGATGAGCGGGCTTAACAGCGGGGCGAGCGAGGTAAGACCATGCGCTTTCACCGCCAGAAAGACAACATCGCAAGGGCCGATTTCCGCGAGGCTGCCCGAAACTTTTGGATGGGCCTCGAACTCGCCGTCGCCGGCGATCACGCGCACGCCGCGCTCTCGCATGGCCCGCAGATGCGGGCCGCGCGCGAATAGCGTGACATCCTGCCCGGCGCGGGCCATCAGCGCGCCCATGTACGCGCCGACCGCACCCGCGCCCACGATGGCGGATTTCATGCTCGCCTCAAAAAACGCTCGGCATCACGCGAACGCCTGGGCTACCGCGCGGCGTTGAATCTTTCCGGTTGCCGTCCGGGGAATAGTCTCGACGATGTGAATTTTCTTGGGCCTCTTGAACTCCGCCACGCGCTCTTTGCAAAAGGCCAGTAGATCCGCCTCGGTCGCCGGTTCCTTCAGCACCACCGCGGCCGCGACCTCCTCTCCCCACGACGAGTGCGCGAATCCGAAGCACACCGCCTCGGCAACGGCGGGATGGGTTAGCAGCACCAGATCCAACTCCGCCGGCGAAATCTTCTCGCCGCCGCGGTTGATCATCTCCTTCAGGCGGCCAATCAGCCGCAGATAACCTTCATCGTCGAGCACGCCTTGGTCGCCGGTGCGAAACCAGCCATTGACGAACGAAACGGCGTTTGCCTCCGGATTATTTTCATACCCTTTGACGACTCCCGGGCCGCGAATCACTACTTCGCCTGGCGTTCCAACGGGAAGGAGATTGCCGTCCGCGTCCATCGTGCTAATCTCGACGCCGGTGCCGCGCCCCACGCTGCCCGGCTTGCGCGCGCGCGGCGGAAGCGGATTCGAAGACATCTGGTGCGAGGCCTCGGTCATTCCGTAGGCTTCGAGCACCGGAACGCCGAATGTGTTTTCCATGCGCTCCATGTTCTCGGGCGAGAGCGGGGCGCTGCACGAGCGGATGAATCGCAATTGCGCGGCGCTCTCGGGCCGTTCGCCGCCCGCTCGCGCCAATAGAAGTTGGTGAATTGTCGGAACGGCGGAGTACCACGTCACTTTCCAATCCCGCACCGTGCGCCAGAAAGAGAGCGCGTTGAATTTCACCGGCGCGATAACCGCGCCGCCCGAAAGGAAAGTCGCGAGCACCGAAGCAACCAGGCCATGAACATGAAACAGAGGCATCACGCAGAGTGAAACGTCGTCCGCCGTTAGCTGGTATGTTTCCATGATGTTCTTCGCGGATACGGCGAGATTGGCGTGCGGAATGGGAACTCGCTTGGGACGCCCGGTGCTGCCGCTGGTGTGCAGAACGAGGGCAATTCGATCGTCCGTGGGTGGCTCCGCGGGAGTGGAAGCATCGCTGCCCGAAATGGAGACGTTGCCGTTCGCGTCGAGTTCGGCGGTCAATACCGGGACCGTATCGCCGGCGGCGCGGCGGGCTTCTTCGCCGCCTTCGGGAGGAACGACCAGCAATTTCGCCGACGTGTCGTCGAGATAAAAACTGAATTCCTCGAAGCGATATCCCAAATTCAATGGCGCGGCGGTGCCGGCGACGGCCGCGGCAAGGAAGCAGACGATGGCGGGAACGCCGTTCGGAAGAGCGATGGCGACGCGATCTCCCGGACGAATTCCCGCTCCTGCAAACCGGCTGGCGACGTGCCGCACTTGACGGCGAAGATCGTCGTAAGTAAGTTGAATGCCGCTCTCGGACGCGACGATCGCGACGCGATTTCGAGGAGCGCTTTCGAGCAGTTGCCACAGAGTCATACAAAAACTTTAGCGCAGGGGGTACGCTGGTTTGCATGATCAAGAATGTTTTGGGAAGCGCGCTGCAGACTTGTTGCACCGATCCGCTGACGGGTTTCTACCGCGACGGGAAGTGCAACACCGGGCCGGAAGACGTTGGTAAACACACCGTTTGCGTTTTGGTGAACGATGAATTTCTACGGCATCAGCAGTCTATCGGGAACGATTTGATCACGCCGCATCCGGAGTTCGGGTTTCCCGGACTGAAGGCGGGCAACGCGTGGTGCGTCTGCGTCGAGCCGTGGAAAAAATCTTTCGAAGCGGGCGTCATCGCTCCGGTGCGCCTGGAAGCGACACACGAGAAAGCGCTCGAAGTAGTCTCGCTCGATATGCTTCTGAAGAGCGCGCGGCTGAACTGACAATTTCGGAACTTCAGATTTTTTTATGATCCAGTATTACTAGCTAGCTAGTCTAGTCTAGGGCGGGTAAAGCAAGTATTTCTCTCGCATCTCCAGAAATCTTTTCAAGCTCGCATCATCCGCCCGCCTCAGCAACGTCGAACTCTCGCCGCGAATTAATCCCTGAATCACAGCCTGGCTTCCAATCAATTTCGCATTCGCGTTGAGGGCGATTTTGCCCGGGTACAGCTTTTGCAGCGCTGCCGCCAGCTCCAATCCCAGCCGCGACGAGTCGAACACGTTGCGATCCGCGATCAGAAAGCGAACGCCTTCGATCGTCTTCCCGGCGAAGTGCGATGCCGCCGGCTGAAATCGCGTGGGATATATGCGCACGCCTGGAATGGCGCGCGCATTGAGGTAAGCCGCAAGCCTGCGGCCATTGATGAAGTCCGCGCCCGCCACTTCGAACGGCGAATCGGTACCGCGTCCCACCGAATAGTTTGTCGAATACTCGAGCATCGCAATCCCCGGATAGAGCAATGCCTCCGTCAAGCTGTGGATATTGGGCGAAGGGTCGATCCACGGCAGCCCCGTGGCGTCGAACCACTCGCCGCGCCGCCAACCTTCGATGGGAATCACTTTCAGGTCCGCGCCTATGTGATTTTCCGCGTTGAACATTCGCGCCAACTCTCCCGCGGTCATTCCGTGCCGCAGCGGCATCGGGAAATAGCCCACGAACGAAAGCTTATCGCGATCGAGCATCGGCCCTTCGACGCGGGTCCCCGTGATCGGGTTTGGCCGGTCCAGCACGTAGAAGGGAATCCGCGCGCGCGCGGCTTCCTCCATCGCATACGCCATCGTCGACACATATGTGTAGAAACGCGCGCCGACATCGGCGATATCGAAGACCAGCACGTCCACTCCCTCGAGCATCTCGCGAGTGGGACGGCGGTTCTTGCCTTCGTACAAGCTGAACACCCGAATGCCCGTCGCGGCGTCGCGCGTGCCGCCGATATTCTCCTTATCCTCAACTCCGGCAATGCCGTGCTCGGGCGAAAACAGCGCCGTCACTTTCATTCCGGCCGCGATCATGCGGTCGATATTCCGCTTGCCCTCGCGGTCGACGCCCGTGTGGTTCGTGATCAGGCCGATGCGCTTGCCGGCAAAAGGGTGAAATCGATGTTCCACTAAAATGTCCAACCCCGTTCGCGCCGGTGGCCGCGCGACGGTAACCGGCCCCTCGGTTCCCACGGCGGCGGCGACTATAGTGGCGACGCGACCGCGCAAGGATGTGATGGAAGGGCGTAAGTGCGGATGCACCGAGTTCGTCAACAGGATCACGAATGTATCCGATACCGGATCCATCCACAGCGAAGTGCCGGTGAAACCGGTGTGACCGTAGGACCCGATCGGAAACAGCTCGCCGCGCTCACCCGAGAATGGCGAATCGATGTCCCAGCCGAGCCCGCGCACGGCGCGCTGTCCGGGCGGGCTGTTCGGCGACGTGAACTTATCGATCGTGAGCGGATTGAATAAGCGCAGACCGTCGTGCTCGCCCTTGTCGAGCATCATCTGGCAGAAGCGGCTCAGGTCGTCGGCGGTGGAGAACAGTCCGGCGTGGCCCGCGACGCCGCCCATGTTGCGCGATGTGGGATCGTGCACCACCCCGCGAAGAATCTCGCCCGTTTTCAATTCTTCGGTGGGCGCGATGCGGGGCCGCAGGGATGCCGGCGGATTGAACATCGTCTCGCGCATGGCGAGTGGTTCGAACAATATGTGCCGCAGAAAGTCCGGCTCCGATTCTCCGCTCAACCGCCGCACAATCTCGCCCAGCAGGATGAAATTAATGTCGCTGTAGACGAAGCGCACGCCCGGCGGTCCCGCCGGCGGATCGTGCAGCGCCATTTGGATTCCGGTTTCGTAACCGCTCCAGGGCGGCTCCAAATCGAGATCGGGGCGAAGGCCGGAATAGTGCGTCATCAGATTGGCAATTGTGATCTCGCTCTTGCCGCCCTGAAACTCCGGCAAATAATCGGTCACCTTGTCGGCGATGCGGACCTTCCCCTGTTCAAAGAGCTTCATCATCCCGGACGTGGTGGCAATCACCTTGGTAAGCGACGCGCAGTCGAAGATCGTGTCGATCGTCATTCGCTCGGGCGTGGGGATAAGCGCGCGATTGCCATAAGCTTTGCGATGAATAATCACGCTTTGATGGCCGATCAGCAGAACCGCGCCGGGGATGCGGTGCGTTTGGATGGCCTGCTCGATAGCGGCATCGAGGTTGGGCGAGGCGGAGAAGGACTGCCCGAACGCGCCAACGGCAAGCGCCAACAACAGAAGTATGCGAGCGGCGCAAAATCTCATCGCGAGAGAACTTCGAGGGCCTTCCGTATCGCCGGATCGCGTTGCGCTTCCACCTCATCGCCCTTCGCCACGCCGAGCGACTGGTTGAATATTTCCGCCTTCAACCGGCCTTGAATAAAATCGCGATCTCGCGACCACTCGCTTACGCCTGGCTGTATTTGCCGCCCGGAAAGATACTCCTGGAAACGGTCGAGCAGCTCTGGGGCGACCTCAAAATCCGGCTTTACTTCATGGTGCTTCAGATACTCGGTCGCAAACGACGTGAACGACCCCGACGCGTCCAGAGCCATGCGCAAACGCGACCGCTCGTCCGGATAGACCTCCAAATCGGGGATAATTCCGCCGCCGCCTTTCAACGCGCGGCCGGTGTCGGTCTTGAAATCCGACCTTTCGTTGGGATGAGCCGCGGTTGCGGCCAGGGCGAACTGACCGGCATCGAGCGGCTTCTGAATCGACCTGCCGCTGGGAGTGTAATAGAGCGCCGTCGTGAGCGCGAGACCGGTGTTTTCGGAGAGCGGGAACACCGTTTCCACCAGGCCCTTCCCGTAGCTCGGCTCGCCGACGATGGCGCCGCGATCGTGATCCTGTAGCGCTCCCGCGACGATCTCGGCGGCGCTCGCGCTCTTGCCGTCGATCAGCACGGCCACCGGGAACTCATAAGGCCGAGCCGTCTCCGCCACCTTTTCGATCTTCTCCTCCACGTGACGCCCGCGAATGGTCAAGATCGTTTGCCCCGGTTTCAAAAACAGGGAGGCGGTTTCAAGAGCGGCGGTTACCAACCCGCCGGGATTATTGCGCAGATCGAGAACCAAGCCCTTGAGATTCGCGCCGCCAAGTTTTTCGATTCCCTGTTTGATCTCGCTTCCCGTCTTCTCATCGAAGCTGGCCACGCGAAGGTATCCGATTCCGGGGCGCGGCAAAAAGGCTCGTTCGACGCTCGGAGCTTGCATCGCCTCGGGCGTGAGTGTGAATTGCAGCATGCGCGCGTTACCGGGGCGTCGCACATCGAGGCGCGCGGGCTGCTGCTTCGATTGCCCCAGGAGCGATACAAGCTGATCGAGATCGAGGCGGTCCAACCGGATATTGTTTACCGCTAGTATTTCGTCCCCCGGCGAGATTCCGGATTTGGACGATGGCGTTCCAGGCAGCGCCTGCAGCACTATCACGCGTCCGGGTAGAACCGAAACCACCGTCCCGAACCCCTTGCTGGTCGAGTTCTGCATTTGCTTGAGCTGCTCGAACTGGCCGGGATCGAAGAAAACGGAATGCGGGTCGAGGTGTCGAAGCAGACCGGGAATCGCGCCTTGATAAAAGGCCTGTTCGGATGAGACGGGGTCGGCGGCGTTGCGATCTAAAATCACGTACGCATCGATCAGCCGCTTGATCTCCGCGGAATCGGCGGCGTAAGAGGAGGGGAGGAAAAAAAGGAGTGCCAGAACGGCATGCACTCGATACGGCGGATTCATCCGCTTTCCATTCTATCTATGTGGCGCACACGCTCTTGTGGCGTAAGAGCGCGTGCCCCACACTCGACCTTATTGCTAGGAACTCATGGAGCAGCCGGGATGGCCGCAGTTGCAGGAAAGCTCCATCGTACCGCCGGCATCTTTGCAATAACTGCTGCAATACTTGTCGTTCGCCGGGGCGGGACAGTTACAGGAAGGGTGCGCGCACTTCTTGGTTTGGTCGGGCATTGGAAATTCTCCTGGCCCGAAGTTTATCAGAATTACTTGCGGGCCACCAGAACCCGGGAGGGATAAAAAATCTGCTTCACCTTTTCATCGTGCAGGATCTCGAAGGTGCGCGCCTCAATCAGCTCGGGAATGCGCTGCTCGACTTGCCGGCCCCAGAACGCCGGCGCAATCCTGCCCGCCACCTTGTAAACCTCATTGAAGATCGCCGCGTTCTGCCCAATCAGGATCAGCGTCAGCCGGCCCCTCCGCAGCAGCACGCGGTGAATCTCGGCAAGCGCTTGCACGATGCTCTCGGCGGGCAGCAACTCCAACAAGTAGCAGCACACCACGGCATCGAAACTGCCATCGCGGAATGGCATATGGCGCGCATCCACGGCCTGGCAATGCGCGTCGGATGCGGGAAACTCCAGACGGGCTCGCTTCTGCGTTCGCGCCGCCATATTCGGCGAGATATCGATGCCCACCGTCGCGCCATTCCGGTTTGCCCGAACGATGCGCCGGAACATTTCGCCGGAGCCGGTGGCAACTTCGAGCACGCGCATTCCATCTTCAATGCCCGACATGTCGAGCGCGCAACGATGCGCGTTCGAATGAAACAACATCGTCGAGAGCGGATAAACCGCGGCGACATTGTCATAAACCTTGCGGGTGCGGCGCGACATGCCGGCGCAAACGTCCGTGGCCGGCCACTCGGTGACCGTATATTCGAGCTTACTCAAAGAATTCTCCTGGGAATAAGGCGCGGCGCCCGTTTCGGGGAACGGCATTCAGGAAACCGCCGCCAGACTGGTTTGCAACTCTGGAACTTCAATCGCTATGCAGGTGCCCCGCCCGGGTTTGCTATCGATATCCATCCGGAAATCGGAGCCAAAAAGCACTTTCAGGCGTTCGTTCACGTTGCTGACGCCGATTCCCCGCTCGAAAATCGTGCCGAGTTTATGTTCCGGAATTCCAGCGCCATCGTCTTCCACGGTAATGCGCAGGCGTCCGTCCGCGCGACGGCTCCGCAGCTTTACCGTCCCACCCTCCACTTTGCCGCTAAGCCCGTGCTTGAGACAGTTCTCCACCAAGGGCTGCAAGAGCATGCTCGGAACTAGCATATCCAATGTCTCGGGCTCCACGTCCACTTCGAAGTGAAGCTTGTCGCCAAAACGCACCAGCTCGATCGCCAGGTAGTCCTCTATGAACGCCAGTTCGTCCCGAAACGCGCTGAAATTCTCGTGCTTCTTGAGCAGCCGCCGCAGAATTCGCGAAAGCTTGAGAACCGTGAGGCGGGCCTGCGCGGGATTGCTGCGGATCAGGGATGAAACCGAATTGAGCGTGTTGAAAAGAAAATGCGGATTGATCTGCCGCGTGAGCGCTTCGAGCCGCGCCTGCATCAGCAGACGGTTCTGCTCCTCGAGCTTAATCTCCGTGCGGGCGTTATTCCACACTTTCAGGGGCAGCGTCACGGCGAAGAAAGTGGTGGCGTAGATCGCCGCGATCGTGAGCGCATGGGGATGTTCCCAGGATGTGTTCAGCGCGAAAATTTCGTGCGGAAAAAAGTGCGCGAGACCCTGGCGCAGAAATTCGGCGAACAGAATGGCGGCGAAGAAAAGAATATGGAACAACGCCCGGCCGTAATTGCGGAAGTAGCGGAATGCGCGGTACAAATCGAGATCGAAGAAGGGAGAGAAGCGCCAGATGTCTTCCTTGTCGATGGCGCAGTCGCGAACCAGGCCTCCCAACAACCCGATGCCCGCGAAGAATGGCAGGCTCAGGTACTCGTGGTTGAACATCGATGGGATGGAAATCAGGATGCCCGATACCATCCCGGTGACGTACCCGCCGAGAATGCCCGCGAGCAGGCTGCCTTCGAGCCCTAGATCCGCCGCCTCGTAGGAGCGAATTGCGACGCGCGTGCCAACGCCGGCGGCGAAGATTCCGGCGAACCATAGGGCGAGTTGCAGCCTTTGGTTCAGCGCGCGCATCTCAACCATCAAAATTTGCCGGAAGGAGCGGGACCGCACCAGAAAACTGGCGAGCGACGCCACCACTCCTAGCTTCACCAGCAGCGGGATTAGATGCTGTTCCACGTGGAACTCATTATAATAAAGGAGATTACGGCGCCAAAGCCCTTTCCATGCAAACTCTTTCCGCGTTCCGGCTCGCCAAGGTAGCCGAAGCGGACTTCCCCACCAAACACGGATTTTTCCGGATCTACGGATTCGAGGGCCATCACCACGGCCGCGTCGAAGAAGCCGTGGCGCTCACAATGGGCGATTTACGAGGAGATCCGCCGCTGGTGCGAATCCATTCGGAGTGCCTTACCGGAGACGTGTTCCACAGCCTGCGATGCGATTGCCGCGAGCAACTCGAGATGGCGCTCGGCCGGATCGCCGAAGAGGGCCGCGGACTATTGATTTACGAGCATCAGGAAGGACGGGGCATTGGACTTCTCAATAAATTGCGCGCCTACGAATTGCAGGACCACGGGGCGGATACGGTGGAAGCCAATGAGCGACTCGGGTTTGAATCGGACCTGCGCAGCTACCGGCTTCCCGGGCAGATTTTGAGGTTCTTCGATTTAAAGAAGATCCGGCTGCTTTCGAACAATCCGGAGAAGGTGGAAGCCGTCGAGCGCGCGGGCGTGGCCGTGGTGGAGCGGGTACCGTGCATGGCGGCGGCGCTTGATTCGACGGACGCGTATATGCGGACCAAGAAGAATAAGATGGGGCATTTGCTCGAAGGGTTTTGAGCTTAAGATACGGAACGGTCAACAGCGCACGTGACCGTCGCAGCCCGGCAGCCAAAAAATCTCAGGCGCTATCTTCAGAACGTATATTTAAGCGCAAACTGAATTTGTCGCATGTCGGTTGCCGTCGAACTGATCCGCCCGAATGCCGTATCCGTAATGGTCGCGCTCGGAAACCCGAAATTCGGGTGGTTGAGTAGATTGAACGCCTCGAAACGCAATTGCAGTTGATGCCCTTCCCACGGCATTAGGAATTGCTTGGTGGCGGAGAAATCCACGGAGAACAGCCGGGGACCAAGCAGGATGTCGCGACCGGCGTTGCCGAACGTAAATGCCGGCGGGATGGCGAACGCCACCTTGTTGAACCATTGGTTCGTGGTTCGGCCGCCCGGCGGCACGATGGGAGCGCCAGTGTAATTGGGGCGTTGTTCAGCCCACGCTATATTTGCAACATCGGCGCCGCTAGCGGGCGAAAACGGCAATCCGCTTTGCGCCGTGAAGATGCCGCCCAACTGCCACCCTCCGAGGATATAGGCGAAAGGGCCACCTTCATTCAGCCATTGCCTGCCTTTACCCGTCGGCAGATCCCAGAGCGCCGACGTTACAAGGCGATGCCGCTGGTCGAACTCCGAAAGACCTCGCTCGGCGCGAAGATTGTACGGGTTCTGCGGGAACGCCTGATCGCCTCCATGGGGGCGTACGGCGCTGCCGTCGTCGATCGATTTACTGTACGTGTAGCTTACTAAGTAACTTACACCGCGCGAAAAGCGCTGTTGCAGCTTGGCCGCAAGCGAATTGTAATTGGAGTTCACCGAATTAACGGTGTATTGAACGATTCCTAACTCCGGGTAGGGCCGATTCGCCTAGGCCGAACCGGGTCCCGGCAATCGAACAGTAAGTTACTAGTAAGTTGCCGCTGAATATTGAATAGGTACTGCAATATGTAAGGCGTCCGGGTATGCGGATCGACCGCCAATTCGAGCGGATTCACAACCGTCAGCGACGAGCCGATTCCGCGAAACGGAGTGTCCAGCGTCAGGTCCGGAAAATCGTTGCTGGACGTGTCTTCCCGGCGGGCGGCCAGATTACGCGACAGATCGAAGCGGGTGTTGCCGATGTCCTGCACGTAAAAAACGCCGAAACCCGAGCGCAAAGTCCACTTCGATGCCGGACTGTAAGCCACTCCAAGGCGGGGCGCGAAGTCGTTCCGGTCCGGGTAAATCAGCCGGTCGCCCAGCCGTCCATCGCGCGCGGTCTGGATACCAGGAGCGAAGCGGAACGGCAGGCCGGCATAGAAATCCCCCGTGCCCGAACGGACCAAAGTTGGACGCCTCGCCGGATCGAACAACGAAGGGAGATCCACGTTGATCAGTGCCCCGCTGTACTTATCGCCATAGGGGGGCGTGTATTCGTAGCGCAAGCCAAGGCTGACCGTCAGGTTCGGACGGACTTTCCAACTGTCGTCGATGAAATAGGCCTGGGAGGTGGAACGTAACTGCGCGATCGCCAAACCGAGAGCGCCATCGTCGAACCGGACTTGTCCGAGCAGGTAGTCCGCGAAACCGTAGCCGGTGTTCGCGGAAGCCGCGGGATTCTGCGTGGCTTGGCCCTGAAATGAAAAACTGCCGCGCGGGTGCTGGTTGCCCTCGGTGTTGAAGCGGTCGCGCCGGATCTCACCGCCGATGCGGAGTGAATGCTTGCCGATGTTAATCGAGAGGTTGTCCGCCCACTGGAAGATATGGTCGTTGTTGATAAAAGGCGCGAGGCTGTTTTCGCCGAATCCCGAGAATCCCGTGATGGAGATAGCGGGAGTTCCATAGGTTTCCGGCGTCGGCGTTGCCACTCCGGAGATACCGCCCAATTCATTAATCACATCCCGCACGTAGGCGTTATATTGCAAATTCCGATTGTGAAATCCGCTATAGGAGAACCGGAATTCATTAACCAGCGTGGGATTCAGGACGCGCGTGTTGGAGACAAGGGCCTGCTCCGCAGTGGTCTGCAGCTTGTAACCCTGCTTCGGAAACGTGGAGGGCGAGATCTGAAATTCATCGTCATGGCTATAGCGGCCGAACCAGTTCGAGTTACTGTTCTCGACGAAGTCGACGCGCGTCGTGAACTGATCCGCGTCCTGCCTGCGGCCCTCCGCCGCTTGATAGTTGTTCGACAGTCCCGCGCCGGGCACGTTGGGCGCCGGATAGAACTCGAGCAACTTGACCGCCTTCGGGTTAAACAGCGAGCTCGGGACGACGTTCCCGGCGAATGGCTGGGCCGTGATTGTGCCATTCGCCTGTCGAACCCGGGTTGCCGGGTTATAAATCGCCGTTCGGGGCAGAAGAATCGAGAAATCTCCGGCGCGCATGGCGAGCGACGGCACGCTCGCGATTTGCCGTACAGCTTTGCGGTCGCGCACCGCTTCGTAGTTGGCTAAAAAAAACAGCCGGTTTGTTCCATTGAACAATTTGGGAACCGTAACGGGCCCCCCAAGGCGAACCCATACTGGTTGCGCTTGTAAGGATCTTTCCCGTTGCGAACGGTAGTGAACGAATAGCTATCCGCATCGAGCTTCGAATTCCGCAGAAACTCAAACAAGGCGCCGTGGTATGCGTTTGTGCCGGATTTAGTAAGCACATTAATTTGGCTGGCTTCCCGGCCGAATTCCGCCGGATAAATGCCGGTTTGCACCTTGAATTCCTGCAGCACGTCGATCGATGGCAGAAACACATAGGTGTTGAAGTTGGGATCGGTATTCTCGACGCCATCGAGCGTGAAGTGGTTAAATTCGCTACGCTGCCCAGCCACGCTGATATTTTCTTGCGCGCGCTGGCCACCCTGCCTGCCGGCCGCCTGGCCGGAACTCGCGAACCCGAAAGTTACGTTCGGGCTGAGCGCCACCAGCTGCAAGAAGTTGCGGCCGTTGAGAGGCATTTCGACGATGCGGCGATTTTCGATCACCGTGCCCGTGGCTGCGTTCTCGGTTTCCATCAACGGCGCGGCCGCAGTGACCTCGATCGCTTCGGATACCGAACCGAGCTGAAGCGCGAAATCGATACGAGCCACTTGCTGTACCTGCAATTCGATGCCGGTGCGTACCACGGGCCGGAACCCCCGCGCTTCCACTTTCACGCTGTATTGCGCCGGCGTCAGCGACGGGAACCGGTAAACGCCCGCGGCATTGGTGACGCTCTCGCGCACCGAATTCGTCTCGATGCTAGTAAGGCTGACGCGAGCGCCTGCTACAATCCCGCCGGATGCGTCAGTCACTTCTCCGGTAATTTCGCCTTGCGTCTGTCCCTGCACGGAGGGCTGAAACCCGAGGAGCGCAAAAACAACACAGGGAGGAAGCGATCGAAACCACGTTCCGTTTTCCATGGGGCCCTACATCTTCAAACGGCAGACAACGCCAACGTCGTCGCAGTACCACACCATGCCTTGCCAAATGGTCATGCCGTGCGGCAGAGGATCTTTATCGTTCAACTGAATTTTTTCCACCATCGCGCCGGTGTCGGGATCGTGCTTGAAGAATGCGTTCAGGTTCGAGTCGGTCACCCAGAGGTACCGTCCCTCCCATCCGATTCCGTGCGGACGGTTGCCAGCGGTCGGGAACTTGGTCTGCACCACCCACGTTTTCGGATCGATGCAATACACCTCGCGCGAGGGCGGCACGGCAAACCATAACTTTCCATCGCGCCACTCCTGGCCGTGCGCGCCGGTTCCCAGAGCCTTGGCCCCCTGAACCTGTCCCATCTGAAATCCGCCGACTTGGCCCGCGGCGGCCGCGGGTTTGGGCTTGGCGCGCGCGAGAGGACTGGAACGGGCCGGAGGGTCTCCCGCCATCTGATAGATGATGCCAGCGCCTGGCGTGAAACGCCTTTCGATGGCTTTGCCGGTATGCGGATCCACGCGCACGGTTTCGCGGCTGTACGTGGAACCGATCCAGAGCGCCTCCCCATCGAAGGTGATGCCGCTCGATTTCTCGGTCTCCGTCTCGAAGCCGCGCAACATCTTACCGTTGTCGTAACCGACCAGATAGGCTTTATTGCCGGCGCCTTGATCGATGATCCACAAGCCATCCTTCGTGGCCTGCAAGCCGTTGGGCTGCGGTCCGGGCGATTTGAAAACGATCTCGACCTTGCCCACCTTGCGGATGGGAATGCTGTCGATATCGAGCCTCGCGGCGGATGCGGCGGCCGGGGCCGCGGCCGCAACCGCCAAAAAATTTCTACGGTTCATCGTGGGATGCTCCTTCCAGGCCCGTGCCGCGACCATAATATACGACGCGGGTCGAATATCAAACCGAAGGCAAGCTCGCGATTTGATTCGTTCGCGCCGCCTTTGATAGACTCATCCACAATTCCGCCAACCCGTAATGACCCGACGACAAGCATTTAACCGCTTCTTCCAATTCATGGCAGCTTCGCCGCTGTTCCCCGCGCTGCGCGCCGACCGCACGCGCGCCGAACTTGCCGACCCGCTGCTCCGTCCCGCAAACGTCTTCGATTTTCAAAAGCTCGCCAAGGCCAAGCTCGATCCGCTTGCCTGGGATTACATGGACGAAGGTTCGGAAGACGAGTCGTCCCTACACGACAATCGCAAGGGTTTCGACAAACTCGTAATTCGTCCGCAGTTCTTGCTGCACGACGTGGCGAAGATCGATATCTCCACCACGCTGTTCGGCAAGAAGCTCGATCATCCGATTTACATATGCCCGACCGGCGGCAAGAACTGCTTTTTTCCGAACGGTGAGCAGGAGACGGCGTACGGCGCCGGTGAATCCAATACGATGATGATCACCGCCGGGGGAATCAACAACGTATTGACGGCCGGCAAAGGGCCGAAAGTCTGGTGGCAGTTCACTTCCGCCGCCGAACTACGCACCAAAAACCAGATGGCGACGTTCGCCGAAAAGCTGCAGGACCAAGGCTGCGCGGGCATCTCCGTTACCGTGGACATCTATCACGTTTCTCACCGGGAACGCAGCATCCACAACGGGCTGGTGCGCAATTGGTGCAATTCTCCAGGCGGCATTCCGCGCACCGCGACAGGCGAACTCAAGTACGCGCCCAACGACGTCCTATGGACCGCCGGCGATTTCCCGCGTCCGCACCCGTTCCCGACGCCGAACTGGGACAACGTGCAGCGCCTCCGCGAAGCGAGCGATCTGCCGGTGATCGTCAAAGGCGTGATGACGGGCGAGGATACCGAGCGCGCCGTGAAATACGGCATGTCCGGCGTGGTGGTTTCAAACCATGGCGGACGCCAGTTGGACGCCGTGGGCGGAACCATCGAGGCGCTTCCCGAATGCGTCAAAGCCGCCAATGGCAGGATCCCGGTGCTGATCGACGGCGGTTTCCGGCGCGGGACGGATATCTTCAAGGCGCTTGCGCTCGGCGCTTCGGCGGTGGGCGTCGGGCGGCCTTATCTTTGGGGCTTATCGTCGTTCGGGCGGCACGGCGTGGCCCGCGTGATTGAATTGCTGCGAGCCGAGTTGGCGAACGACATGGGAATGGCCGGCGTTGCAAACCTATCGGAAATAGACCGGTCGTTCGTTCGCATTCGCGGATGAAGATCCGAAGATTTCCGGTTGCGATGCTGCTATGCGGCGTTCTGGCGGGAGCGGATGAAGCGGGCAAGATCATGCGTCCGGCGGATGGGGCGGCGATGCCGTCCAGCACGATCGATATCGCCGCGACCGCGCCGGCGGGAAAGCTGGAGATGGATGGAGCCGCGGTCAAGGCCGAGGAACCGTTTCCAAACGTGTTTCACGCCATTCTGAAAGCTTCCCCCGGGAAGCATAAACTCGCCCTGGTCTGGCAGGGCGGACGGAAGGAGGCGCGGTTCTTCGTCGGGCCGAATCCGCCCGCGGAATTCAAGCCGTTTCACCAACACCCTCCGGTTGCGGACGTGCCCTGCACGCAGTGCCATGAATTAAGCAAACGCGGACGGTTTCGCTTCAAGGAAGGCGCGTGTTTCGGATGCCATCGGACTGCGACGTTCGCCAGGATTCACACGCACGAAGCGACGGTGCTCGCCGAGTGCGGCATGTGCCACAACGCGCACGGCTCGACAGTGAAGGCGGACCTCCTGTATCCCAAGGAGACGGCCTGCAAGTTATGCCATGGCTGACGCGATCTAGTGTAGTGCGGCTGAAGTAGTATCCTATAAGCGCATCGCGCCGTCTCTATAAACAGGAGACGAATCATGCGTGTGGTCCTGTTGGCGGCGGCAGGAAAACAGGATGTGGAGATCGCTGCCGAGATCGGCATCAGCAACCAAAAGGCGGCGCGCTGGAGGAAGCGGTTTCCGAGCCTTGGACTGGCTGGCTTGGAGAAGGACGCGCCTCGACCGGGCCGAACCCCCACCATCACCAGTGTCAAGGTGCAAGAAGCGATCCGCAAAACGACCCAAGAGAAGCCCGTCAATGCGACCCATTGGAGCACGCGCACGATGGCCGAGGCGGCTGGGCTCAGTGAAAAGAGCGTGCGCCGGATCTGGCACAAGCATGGCCTCAATCCCCACCTGGCCCGGACGTTCAAAGTCAGCAACGATCCGGAATTCGCCGAAAAGCTGGAAGCCATTGTCGGCTTTATCTAAATCCGCGGGAGCACGCCATGGTCCTCTGTGCCGACGAGAAGAGCCAGATCCAAGCCCTGGACCGCACCCAACCTCGGCTCCCGATCAAAAAGGGGCTCTGGGCAGGAATTCGACGGGATGCAGGCAGGCGTGATTTTTCTTAAGGAGGTGGATTCGGTAGACTCGCGGTTTGCAAGACAGTGAACTGACGAAACTGCTGGGCTGGCCGGGTTTTCGGGTATATCAGCACGAGATTGCGGTTGGCCAGGCATGTGAGAGTGCGTCGGGGCGTCAGGTATCGCGGCGTTTTGATCTGGCGGCGAACACGGTGCGGGCGATCGATTTGCGCTACCTCGAACGGTGGGCGATCTCAAGACGCGTGCCGGCGCTTCGGCAAATGGGCGTGGATGAGCTTTTCCTGGGCAAGAAAGCGAAGTTCGTCACGGTGGTGAGCAATCTGGAAACCGGGGAACCTCCGTGGTTTGGACGGGAACGGAAGAAGGAAACGCTGGACGAGTTCTTTCGGAGCCAATTGAGCCGAAGACAGTGTATGGGGATTACAGCTGCGTGTGTCATGTGGGAGCCGTTCCGGATGAGCATCGAGCAATGGGCTCCTAATTGCCGCATTGTCTATGACAAATTCCACATCATGCAGCACGCCAACCGCGATCGATGAGGTACGGCGGGCGGAGTTTTTCCGCAAAGGCGGACGGATGCGCGGGCTGGTCAAAGGTAAGCGCTGGCTGCTGCTGACGCGATGGATGAATCTCACCACCGGCAAACGGCAGGAACTGAACCGGCTGTTCGCACTCAACCGGAAACTGCTGAAGGCCTACCTGCTCAAGGAGAGCCTCGACCGGCTCTGGACCTATCGTTATGAAGGAGCGATGGTGAGATATCTCCAGAGCTGGATGAATCAGCTCCGGTGGCAAAGACTGCGGCCATTTGCCAAGCCTGCTGACATGTTGCTAAACCATCTGGACGGCATACTGAACTACTGCCGGACGAAGGTGCGCATGGGCGTTGTGGAAGCCGTGAACGGAAACATCAAGTCACTGATGCGTCGCGGTCGGGGCTACCGGAATTTGCACTATCTGATCCTCAAGGCCCAGCGAATAGCGCTACCAGGACCGAACTCGTCGTTTTCATGAAAGCGGCCTAAAATGCGGCTCCTATCGAATTCCTGCGCAGAGCCCTTCCGTGCGCAATTCAAACAAGAGGTGGGAAATGGCACGGCGTACTAAACATGAAGGCGTTATATATCAACGGAGCGGTACAAAAATTTGGTGGATGCGTTATCGGGATTCTTCCGGGACCCGCCGCCTGGAATCAACAAACACAGAAGACTGGGATGAAGCGCAGCGTCGGCTGCGCGAGCGTCTTCATTCCAGAGATAACCGCACGCTGGAGGTCGTGCGTAAGGGAGAGCAACTTCTCTTTCGGGACTGGGTCGCCGCGTTCATGGAAAACTACTCGACGCCACCCATTCGAGCCCCGAAGACGCATGAGGCAAATGAGCGGGCGATGAAGCATCTGCAGGCTGTCTCCGGAACTTGGCGTTTGATTGATGTGATCGCTGATCACATCGAGGACTACTTGCGTGCCCGTCTCAAGAAGCGGGCGCGTGTGAAAAACAGTGAGGGATATCGCGAGTTGGAGCTGCTGAAGGCAACCACGGTGCATCAAGAGTTTCGGGTGCTGCGGCGAGCGCTAAATGTCGCCGTTCGCAAGAAGCTCTTGCCAGCTAATCCGTGCTCACGTGTCGAGTTTCCGGTGTCCGTTCGGGGTCTGTTTCGGCCGCATTACGTCACTTGGTCGGAACAGCAAATGATCGAGTTCCACGCTCCGGATTATCTGCGGAATGTTATTCGTATCAACACTGAAACCGGGTTGCGAGTCTACAAAGGATTGGCCGCCATGAAGAAGGATCAAGTCGATCTGGAAAACGCGACGGTTTGGATTCCAGACTCGAAAACGGCGAACGGCGTTGCTGAAGTCCCGCTCACGCAGATGGCCATCGAAGCTTTTCGGGATCAATTGCGGGTCGCTGGAGACGGATCGTGGCTGTTCCCAAGCGACAAGAACGAATCAGGGCACCAAACAACTTTCAAGACGGCTTGGCACAAGACTCTGAAACGCGCGAAGGTCCCACCTTTTCGAATTTACGACCTCCGCTCTACGCACGCTACGCGGCCTAGCGCCGGTGGCGTGGCGGACGAGTGGGTTTACCCAGATGCTTCGCCAAGGCGACGCGAAGGTCTTCAAAAAGTACTCCCAGATGAAACTTCAGATGAAGCGTGAGGCTTTGGAAAGGATTAATCGGCGTGCCGGCGAGGCGAAAGGTTTTGATACAGTAAAGGTGGATTGAGTCGGGTATTGATACAGTGCCGATACAGTTCGAGGCTGAAAGCAGTGAACGGGATGGAAGCTGAAGCGGTAAGTAGTCTAGAATGAAGAGACCAGCAAATGTCGGGGCGTAGCGCAGCCTGGTAGCGCACCTGCCTTGGGCGCAGGGGGTCGGGCGTTCAAATCGCCCCGCCCCGACCAATACTTTCAGTAACTTACGTCGCATTTCCCGGATCGTGGATAATTCGCTGTAGTCGAATTTGTAGCTGTGGCGTTCTACGTCTTGCACCGTGGGTGTGATTTTTTCTCGTTCCGGCGCAAACGGGAGCAAAGATTTTTCAAATCCCCTACTCGTCTCGTCGGTTTTGGAAGTTAAGTGCGGCGGCCCGGATTCGTGGGGCGACCTTCGCGCCCGCAAAGTGGCCCACTATTGTGAGTAGGGCGTGCTGCTTGCCTGAACCAGCCATTTAACATTTTTTGTGCGACCCAAGTGTCAATAGAGAGCAGCGCCTGTTCTGGGCGCACGATCATTTCCGAATCCCCGCAGCCAGCAACGAAAATAGGCAAGTCTTGCAACCTGTTTGCTACAGAATTCTAACCGAGCTAAGCAATTCCACGACACAGCGAGTGTTGGCTCAACCCAAACTCAAACCGCATCGACTTTAACGCTACATGGCCAGCAATGCCCCGCAGTTTGGGGCTGTAAATGGATCCTCCGCAGCACGCGGCCCGTATTCTGTGTGGACGAAAAATCGGCAATTCGGGCGCCAATGCCTTTTCGACCACCACCGGCCGCGCTGTCTTTCGAAGCTCTCGTAGGCAGGTCTGCCGCGTGTAGCGGCATCAGCACCGAATCACACTTTTCGTAAGCCTTCAGCTCGCCGCATCCACTTCGGGATCGTAGTGACCCGCGAACCATGTAGGGAGAATCAATCTAACGGTTCCGAACGGTTCCGAACGGTTCCGCTGTTGTGTTATAAATAATCCCGGGCGCATACTTAAGTCTCCCGACCTCTCAAGCTGGGAACCGATAAATCAGGAGAACCGATGAGCATTTCACGACGTGGCTTTATAAGCTCGGCAGCGTTGGCAGGAGTCACCGCCGGACAAGCCGCCGGGGTCAAACACACGCTTCCCAAGAGAATTCTGGGGCGGACCGGAGTACAGGTATCGGTCCTGGCCTTCGGGTGCGGCAGCCGATTCCTGATGTACCGCGAGGAAGATAAAGCCCTCGAAGCGGTTCAGCGCGCGCTCGACATGGGCATAACTTATCTGGATACTGCTTTCTCGTACGGGCAGGGGTTGAGCGAAACACGCGTCGGTAAGGTAATGGCCACCCGCCGCAAAGAGGTTTTCCTTGCCACCAAAATGCAGGAAAGAAATGGCGAGAAGGTGCAGGCCATTATCGAAGCCAGCCTGAAACGCCTGCAAACGGATCAGCTCGATCTCATCCATATCCACGAATTAAAGGGTGAAGACGATTTGGCTCGCATCGAGGCAAAGGACGGAATCCTCAACACCCTTCTCAGGCTTCGTGACCAGAAAGTAACCAAATTCATCGGAATCACCTGTCACAACGACCCCACTGTCTTGAAAACGGCGCTTGAACGTCACGATTTCGACTGCGTGCAAATGGCTCTCAATGCCGCTCTCTCCGGGATGAAGGTGGGTAAGAATCCGGCGGGCGCCACTGCAATGGTCATCAACCCGGAAATGAAGATGAGCTTTGAGACGGTCGCTTTGCCGGTAGCCAGGAAGAAGAATATGGGTATTATTGCCATGAAAGTCTTCGCTGCGGACGGTCTGGCTGGCCAAGCCACGCCGGAAAAGCTGCTCTACTACGCGCTGTCGCTACCGGTTTCTACCGCTTCCGTCGGAATGCCGACGCTCGATTTGATTGAAGAGAATACGAAGATGGCCCGCTCCTTCAAGCCCCTGACTTCGGAGGAGATGATGGATATGAGTGGTTCTCTTTCCAGCAAAAACAAGATGGCGCTCGACCATTATCTGCAACATCATCAAGATGAGTTCACAGCCGTCTAGACCGGATTTGCCCAAGCGAGAGCAGTGGGCGGGAATAGCAGACAGAAAAGCTGCTACGGTGTATTCCGATTTAGGCTCTGGTTAGACGTACCGATTTTTGGAAGTGTCGAACGAGGATCAAATGTCTGAAACTATGAATCGTCGCGGATTTCTATCGGCCGCCGGAGCGGGTACCGCGGCGCTGGCAGCCGCCCAAACGCCGGACATGCCGAAACCAAAGGCAAACCACGTGATCGGTATCCAGATCGGCGCAATCTCCTTTCTGGACGAAGGAACCGACAAGGTTATGGATATCCTTCGGGAGAAAGCCTGCGTGAACACGCTGTTTCTGGCGACGTTCAGTTATGGCAATGGGATCGCCAGCCGTCAGCTCGAAGGGCATCCTTTCCCCGATCACGGCGTTCAGCAGTACGACAAGAAGTTCTATGGGGGCAACTACGCCACCCCCCACCCACAGTTCTATAAAAACACCGTAATGAAGGACACGAAGGCCCCGGATCACGGGAATTTGGACATCCTCGAAATGGTGATTCCGGTTGCCAAAAAGCACGGCATGAAGGTCTTTACCTGGAGCGAAGACGTCTGGAATACTACCGTGAAAAACGTAGATAAAATTCAGGAGCGCGACCTATACGGCCGCAATGCGAAGACGGTGTGTTTCAATAATCCCGACCACCACAATTTCCTCATGGGTTTGATGGAAGACTTTACGCGTTCCTACGACATCGACGGCATCATGTGGGGATCGGAACGCTATGGAGCGTTCGGGAACATGGTGGAATCGGTGCACAATCGTAAGGGGAACGATCCTTCGCGCGTGACGTGTTTTTGCACCTTTTGTCAGGATAAGGCGAAGCTGCGCGGGATCGACGTGGCTCGCGCATTCGAAGGTTTTAAGGCGCTGGAAACCTGGGTGAATGCCTGCCGCGGCGGCCAACGCCCGCCGGACGGCTACTATGTGACAATGTGGCGCGTTCTGTTCCGCTACCCGGAAATCCTGGCGTGGGAGACGATGTGGAACGACAGCGTGCACGAAACCTACGACAGTATCTATAAGCTCGTGAAATCGATCAAGCCGCAAATGCAGGTGGGCTGGCACGTCTGGCACGCACACAGCTTCAGCCCATTCTTCCGGGCGCAAACCGACATGCAGGAGTTGGCCAAGTACTCCGATTACGTGAAGATGACCGTATATCATAACCTCGGTGGAACACGCATGGAAACATATATGACGAGCAATCACCAGACCATGTATGGCGATCTTCCCATTAACGAGGCGCTGCAATTCGAATATCGGATTATGAACTACCGGGAGCGCGGATACGAGGAGCTGCCTTACACCGGTCTGTCTCCGGATTACGTATATCGGGAAACAAAGCGGTGTGTCGACGGAGCAAAAGGTACGAAGATGGAAATCTGGCCTGGAATCGATGTGGACATCTCGAACATGAACGTGGAATTCAGCCAGTGCACGCCGCCGGTGATAAAAGAAGTTACAAAGGCCGCTTATCGCGGCGGAGCACAGGGGCTGGTGATTTCCAGGAAGTACTCGGAGATGAAGTTGGCTAACCTCAGCGCGGTGGGCGCGGCGTTGCGAGAGATGAACATTGTGTAGCTGGATTGATGTTGTGTTTCCTGAGATACCGCTGTTCGGGCGATAAAGATCGGGCAAAACCGGTCGATTCCGTCAAGGTAAGTCGCGCAGTGCTATGAGTTCGATCCCCCCCGGTACGCCATCCCGGAGATCGCTATGCAAAATCGCCTGGAAGTGCCAGGTACCGGAGTGGCGCGGATTGGTTCCTAAGAGCGCCGATTCCAGCGCGCGCAGACTTACCGGTTCTGTCAGGTAATCGAGAGCCATCATTGTCCCTTCCGTATTCACGCCATTGATCAGCGCTAATCCGTGGTGCCCATCGATCCCATTGAGCAAAGAGATCAGTGCATAATCTTCCACCGGCGGATTCCGGCCCTTGGAATAGTCCGGATAGTACTCCTGCCGCTCGCCCTGACGCGGCTCGGTAATCACGATTCGTCTGGGCTTATCGACCGTCGTCCGGCCCAGCCGGAATGGCAGCTTGTTCAAAATCGGATCCAGCCATTGGTTGGCCTCGTCATGTCCGAGCAAGATCAGGTTGTGATTGCGGAAATCCTGCCAGTTCAAGTAGCGGCTCTGGGTTGCTCTCACCGGCACGCCCACTCGGGTGAACATCGCCGTCAATTGAATACTCCCAAGCGCCTCCCCCATTTTGGCGTGTGCTAGCGCCGGATTCATGTAAAAAAAGCCGCCCGCCGGAAAATGGAACTGCTTGCGTATGGCTTCAGCCTCCTCCGCGGAAAGCGCGATGCCGCGTGTCAAATTGTCTTCCGGAAACGGCCGATCCGTCCAACGGATACCGGCGGTCAAGGCATTACTGAAACAAATGACAGTTCCTTCGGTGAACAAGAGCCACGGCCCCCAAATTCGGGAAAACACCGGATCGAGGGCCGTCCCACGTTGGCTGCGGACCCCGGCAAACCAGCCCGTTGCGCTACACAGAACCGCAATTGCCACAATTGAAACCACCTTCCGCGGCAATACCCGGATTTTCAACCCGCTCGGACCAGGTGGCGGGAACGGCTTTTTCGGAGGTTCTGTGGCCTGGATAATGGACGTGGGCGGAGTTGACGGTACTTCGAACTTGAAAGTAGGGATATACCGGCCCACCGGCAGCTCGATCCGTACCGTATCGGCTTTGCCTTCGGTCGTGTAATATTCGTGCAGCTTCTGGCGCAAAGAAAAGGCTTGCCGCCGCACAACGGAATCCTCTCCGGGCGAGTAGTCGCTGCCTCGCTCGAACACCTTATGCGCGATCAGGTACTCGTTCAAGTGAGCCGCCTCACCGCCTAATGTCGATTCGCAGACGAATCGCAAAAAGCGTGAGTGACGCTCCGACCGCTGGAAGCCCTGGCTCTGAAGAATCCGGCCAAGCTCCGCCTTGACTTGTTCCGCTTTTTCGAGACTCAAGCCTACGGGCCCCACGTTTATTTCTTGTGACGACATGGCAATGAACGCCAGAAAACGCCGATTCTATCACCGTTCCCGTAATCCACGAAAAATCGCTCGATCCGAAGGGGCGCCCGGCCGAACGGTTCGGAACCGTTCGGAACGTTGCGGATCTCAAATTTCGGGTGCAACATATGTTTTGTTCAGCACCAGAACACTTTCAGGAATTCATGATGACCGGAATATGTGCCGGGATCTTGTTCGCAGGCCTTCCATTACAGTGCTTGATTGGCGGAAAAAGGGCTTGGCCAAGATTCCGAAGGCCTGACTTTTCCGCCGATTATCTCTCCTTATGTGAGACTTTCGATCCTGCAACTACAAGTGATGGTGGATCCGACGCCGGCGGATGGATGGAGATTACGAAATGACAGGAACTAGAGGTATTTGGCTGGTTTTGCTCGTGGCTGTGACATTGAGCGCTCAATATACCAGCGGCATTGAAGCGACCATCGTCGATCAATCCGGCTCGGCGATTTCCAATGCGCAAGTCATCATTACCAACCAGGCCACACAGACTGTTCGGGAAGTGACCGCGAACGCAAGCGGATATTTTCGCGTGTCGGATTTACCGCCGGGTATCTACCGGGTCGAAGTACGGTTACCCGGATTCGAAAAATACATACAAACGGATCTACAGATAGACGCAAATCAGATGAGGACCATCTACCCGAGGTTGTTGGTAGGGGAACAAAAAGTTGCCGTCGAAGTCTCCGCGACCGTCGAAGCCATTGAAACCGGCAAGAGTTCCGTAGCAAACATCGTGTCCCAGAAAACAATTGCAGTCGCACCGATGCTGGGAAGAAATATTTACGGTGGCGTTTCCTTCATCGCGCCGGGAGTCACCGGTTCCGGAGTGCTGTTCGGCGGCGGGGCGTCGGGAAATGCCGGTCAGGACAGCTTTCAAACGCAGCCCGGCTTTCAAATCAATTCCGCAGGGCAGCGACAGGAAACAAACGAATATCAGGTGGATGGGTCCAGCGTGAACGGAAATTCGCGGGACGGCATCGCGAACTTGACTCCACAGCCGGATACTGTCCAGGAAGTACGAATTGCAGCCGCCTCCTTCACCGCGGAACGGGGACGCAACAGCGGAGCGCTGATCGAGGTCTACACTAAATCGGGTACGAACCAGATCCACGGGGCTCTTTCTGAGTTTCACACCAACAACCAGCTCACCAGCCGCACTGTGTTTCAACAGTCGGTACCCGTTTTTCGCCGCAATGAATTCGGGGGTGCGATAGGAGGCCCCGCGATCAAGGACCGCACCTTCTTGTTTGGATCTTACTATCGGTTAAGCTCGTCGGCCTCGCAAACCGATGTAGTTACTGCGGAGACACAGCAGTTCGTGGATTATTTAAAGACTTTCTATCCGAACAATGTCTCCACGCGAATTCTCACCACGGCGCCCATAGGGACTTATCCTACCAGCGGATTCACAACCGCCGCCCAGTTAGCTAGTTCGGCGCGGTTTCCCGTTCCCGCCACGCTGCTCAGTGCCTTACCGATTCTTGGAACCAGCGTGGTCAACGAAACAGTCACGCGTCCGGCACACCAGTGGAATACGCGTCTCGATCAATACTTCGGCCAGAATGACCGCATTTTCTTCAACTACTTCAATACCCTATCTCAGGCGCAGTCGGCTAATCCTCGCCCTGCGCAGCGCATCATTCAGGCAAATTACGGCATGTACGGCAAAGTCAATTGGACCCATACCCTGACGCCTAACCTGATCAATGAAGCCTCGATGACCCTCGTGCGCGTGGATGGCGCCACGCCGCCTTCGACGAACCCGTCGCTGCCCAGCGTTTCCATAACCGGAATGCAGAGCTTCAGCCAATCGCAAATCGGTTGGGTCCATGCGAACTACAACTGGAACGATGTGGTATCGTACCTTCACGCAAATCACAGTCTCCGCCTCGGAGCCAGTATCGATCGCCAACACGATCTGGATAACTTCACCCCAAGCTATGCCCGTCCGACATTCACCTTCGGCAACGTTCTCGACTTCGCGCAGGATATGCCCTTAACGCAAAGCGGCCCGGTAGTCGATACACGCACCGGCCAGCCTGCCCAGAATGTTTATACCAAGATCCACATGACCTACCTGGGTACTTTCATTCAAGACGACTGGAAAATGCGGAAGAACTTCACCGTGAACATGGGTGTGCGTTATGAATACTTCGGGCATTTGGCCCAAATCGACCAGGGCGGTACACCGTCTATGTTTTTCGCTCCCGGTGCCGGATCCACGTTCAACGAACAGATCGCTAACGGTGCCATGCGTACCACCGGTGGGGGCTTCGTAACCACGAACCGGCCTCAGGGCTTCATGCCCAGAATAGGCTTCGGCTGGGACGTTTTCGGCGACGGAAACCTGGCGGTGCGCGGCGGGTATGGCATCTATCTGGATCGAATCGGCGACCTCTCTTACGCCGTGTACACGAATCCTCCATTTGGTTCGGTGGCCCTCGATGTACGCAACGGACAGCAGCTCAACTTCGCGTTAGGTTCTCCGAACGGCCTTTCCTTCCCTCTTCCTCGCGGCTTGCAATTCCAATTGAATTCCGCCGGTGGCTTGGTGGGAACACCCATAAGCGTCAAAGGAATTTCTCCAGTGATCGATCCTCCCAAGGTGCAAGTGTGGAATCTGAGTATTTCCAAGCGTCTGTTGAATTCTCTCGTGCTGCAGGCCGATTATTTGGCGAATCATTCGGATAATCTCTTCTTGCAGACCAACGTGAATCGGTACGCCGGGGATCTGTTGCAGCACAATGGAACGCTGACGCGATTGAACCCGAATTTCGGGCCGATCACGTACGGCCGAAGCGTTGGTTACTCCGATGCTAATTACGGAACGATCCTGCTGAGCAAGCGATTCTCGAAAGGCTTTTCCGCAAAAGGGATCTTCACTTTCGGCAAGGGCACCGATCTGACATCAAGCAACGATAACGGAGTTGGCGGCGGCCAGAATGTGCGCGACGCCACTGCCTACGCCGCACAGCACGCACTCTCCGATTACAATGTAAGCAAACGATTGACTCTCGACAGTATCTATGAAGTTCCTTCGCCCTTCCGGAATGGCATCGGATACTATATTCTCGGCGGCTGGAATTTGGCGGGGATCGCGATTTTTCAGGCGGGTCTGCCTTACAGCGTGATCACCACCGCACCCTATCCAAAAGGCGATTTCAACGCCGATGGATTCAACTATGACGCCCCGAATACACCCGCGTTCGGGAACAGTGTCTCCGTCTCGCGGGGCGACTATATCAAGGGACTGTTCACTGCCTCCGCTTTTCCAACACCGGCTCTCGGGCAGCAGGGAAATCTGGGCCGGAATACTTTCACCGGGCCTGGACTTGCCAACGTGAATCTGAATGTTATTAAGACCGCGCATGTGCCGTGGTTTGTGAAAGAAGGGGCCACTATTCAGTTTCGCGGCGAGATCTTCAACCTTTTTAACCGAGTGAATTTGGGCCTCCCGGTCAATGATCTTTCGAACGCACTTTTTGGGAGATCGACCACCCAAAGCCTGCCAAGGTCCGTTACCTTCGGTGTCCGTATCGAATATTAGGGCGCTTCTCTTCGTCTTAGGGGCGAGCCTCTGTGGAGCGGATTCGCTTCCGGAAGCCCTCCAGTCCAAGCGGTATGCGGACGCGCTCGTCTTATCGGATGCTGTGTTGGCCGGCAATCCGAACGACGTCAAAGCACTGACAACTCGCGGCATCGCGCTTGGAGGCCTCGGCCGGGACCGGGAAAGCATCGCGGCTTTTGAGAAGGCGCTGAAATCCGCGCCCAAATTTGTACCGGCGCTCCAGGGCGCGGTCGAAGTCAGCTATCGGTCGCGCGATCCCCGGGTTGCCGCGTTCTTGACCCGTTTAATCCAAGTCTCACCGGACAATGCGGTGGCCCACGCAATGGCCGGCGTACTCGCTTTTGAAGGAGGGAATTGCAGCCTGGCGATTCAACATTTCGAGCACAGCCTGACGGAGGTCGCTAACAACGAAAAGGCGTATCCGCTGTACGGTGCTTGTCTGCTGAAGACGCAACGTCCTCTGGAAGCACTTAAGGTCTTTGAGCGGATACGCGCTATGAATCCCGATGATACGAATGCGCGCTTCAATCTCGGATATTCGCAATTGATGGCCCACCGGCCCGCAGATGCTGTGAACACGCTCAAGCCCCTGGCCGATGTCCCCGAACCCGATGCCGGCGTGCTCAACCTGATCGCCTCCGCCGAAGTGGCGGACGGACAATGGAAGCCCGCCATGGAACACCTTCGCGAGGCTGCGCGGATTTCGCCCCACGACGAGCGGAATTACGTCGATCTCGCGGCCCTCTGCATTCAGCGGGATGCGATGGAGGTCGCGGCAACTGTTACCGATTTAGGACTCAAGAACGTCCCCGCATCCGCCCGTCTGCACTCTATCCATGGTGCGATCCAGGCACAGTTGGGGAATACCGAGGAGGCAGCCACGGACTTCGATCTGGCGAATCGTCTTGACGCGATGCATGAATACGGGGCTGCGGGATTGGGGCTTCTGTACACGGAAACGATGCGGCCAAACCTGGCAATTTCCGTTCTGCGCGAACGCTTGAAGAAGACCCCCAACGATTCCATGCTGAATTACCTGTTAGCGGAGGCGATTATGAGCCAACCGATCGAACCGGGGACACCGCAATTTCAAGAAGCGCGGAAGGCCTTAGCGGCGTCGACGCGAGCCAAGCCGGAATATACAAGAGCTCACACCTTGCTGGGCAAACTATACGCGCGAGTTGGAGAAAACGAGAAAGCTCTCGAACAACTGAAGATCGCGACCAGGCAGGACCCCAGAGACCGGGCGGCCCTAAGCCAATTGGCGATCATGCTCCGGCGCCTGGGCCACACGGAGGAAGCAGCCGCAGTTCTTGTGGACTTGAAGCAGGTGGTGATTCAGGAATCTCAGTTGAGATCGGACCAGGTAAAAGTCAGTTCGCCTGTCCAGCGGTGAGCGGGAGAGCAATCGCAACAAGAGCAATCGCAACCGAATCGCCCGGATTAGTCTGTGATATGATTCATCCCCAACAAACGACTTCCGTGGCTCTGCCACCGCTTCTGCTACCGGGTAAGCCGAACCTTGGATAACGACTTCGTCGTAGACAGCAAGCGAGATTACCAGCGTCCCGAACAACTCCTGCAAAAGTCCAAAATCATTCAGCACCGCCAAGTATATGAGCGGACTGCTATCGGCTACAACCATCCGCCCAGCCTATGATGAGTGTTGCCGCCGCCGTTCCATTTCTTCGATAGCGCAGCCATCCGCTTGCCAATCTTCGTCCGTGTAATCGATGTGAGGGATGTGCCGGGCAGTGAGCAGTTCCAAAACCTGAAGCCGCGTCAGTCCCAGCAAATGCGCCGCCTGGGCGGATGAGATCTTGCGCTCAGAGAATAGCAGCACAATCGCTTCAGTCCTCAGAGGGTGTTTGAAAAGCCTTTAGGCGAGGCGATTGGAGCATGAGCCGGGTGGCTGCGAATTCCGACGATGTGAATGGGCCATTCCGACGCGATGTGAATATGGTCGGAGCGCAGCGACGCTGGTATTTGCATGATGCCTGAAAATATTCACATCAGTCAAGAGTTTTCGGTTTTTGACCGGTTTTTAGCGGGGATGGGGGTGTGGGGCAAGGGGGCGGCGTTTGAGTCCCCCTGCCCCACTCAGCACTGGAGAGACCTCGGTTAGGATTCCGGTTGATCCGGTTTTCGCGCGTGCTTTTTCCGCATCGATTCGCCGTTGAGTTCGATGCGGTAAGCGTTGTGGACCAGCCGGTCCAGGATACTGTCGGCGATTGTGGGGTCGCCGATCTGCTCGTGCCAGTGCGCGATCGGCATCTGCGAGGTAAGAATGACGGATCGCCGCTGGT
>JBPCKZ010000059.1:0-62617 GCA_051003795.1 Bryobacteraceae bacterium
GACAGGAAAGCCGGGATCGTTTCACCCCAGCCTGCTAGACCAGACTAGGTGGAATGTGACCGGCGAGGAAAGCCCGACGGGGGTGAATGCGAGCTGTTCCCCCATCATCAAACATAAAGACGGGCGAATAAATTTGAACTACAGGCAAGTCTGTTCAAGAATTTTGTGTGGCGAAAAGGACCCTTTGTGAAACATCAGGCCGACTTTAATCCGCCGCGTGATCTGGTATTCTTCTTCGGCGCTGGCGGGGGCCATGCGGCCTGTGCCCTCGTGAAAAACTCATCCCCGAGGCGCGGAATGTCCGAATAATCAATGGGCGGGTGTCGAGCCGTCGAAATTCTGCCGGAGCGAGTTGCCGCGGCTACTTGGGATCAAGTCGATAGCGTTTCATCGTATTGCCTCTGCTCGCGTTCGTTAGCCCTGAAATCAACCGAACGATTTGCCGCGCGGGGTGTAGGCGACCGCATAAAGCCGCCCTTCGACACTGCCGAGAGTAAGCCGCCGTCCCTCGCTGTAGTCGCGCGGTCGTTCTCCGGGCGTCCCATTCGATCCGCATTCGTGCCTGTAGCGCTTTTTGTAATTACATGCAAGCGAAAGTTTTACTTTTTGAGAATTTGCGTAGTGCGACTAAGATAATCAATTACGCTCAATGCTAATCAATCAACGCTCAATGCGCATCACCGCCATCGAAACCCTCCACATTAGCCGCGGCGTCACCGTCAACTGGGGACCCATTCAGTGGCTATGGGTCCGCGTCCACACCGATTCGGGGCTGATCGGGCTGGGCGAAACGTACCCGCATCCGGAATCCGAGAAGGCCGTGGTTCACCATTCGCTCGCGCCCGTTCTGCTGGGCCGCGACCCGCTTTCGATCGACAAGCTTTGGCTCGATATGTTCCAGGCCGTCTCCTACAGCGGTTGGGCGGGAGCGGAGATGCGCGCCATTAGCGCCATCGATATTGCGTTGTGGGATCTGGCGGGAAAGGCCGCCGGCGTCCCGATTTATCAACTCCTGGGCGGGGCTTCGCGGCAATCGATCCGCACTTACAACACCTGCTACGACCATCTCGATTTCCTCGCCGAACCCGTAAAACTCGCGCGGGAACTGCGCGCGTCGGGAATCGACGCCATGAAAATATGGCCGTTCGATCCCATCGCGAAGACGACCGGAGGCCAGTTCATCAGCGCCGGGCAGATGCGCCAAGGCCTCGAGCCCCTGCGGCTCATTCGCGAAGAGTTTGGCGACTCGATGGACGTCGCGATGGAATTTCACGGCTACTGGAATCTGCCTTGCGCAATCAAAATCGCCCAGGCATGCGAGCCGTACGCGCCGCTTTGGCTCGAGGAAATGCTTCCGCAGGATAATCCGGCCGCTTACGGCGAACTGGCGAAGACCACGCGGCTGCCGCTTTGCGTGAGCGAGAGGCTGATGACGCGCTACGGGTTTCGCGAGCTATTCGAAAACCGCGCGGCGCGAATTATCATGCCGGATATCTGCTGGTGCGGCGGGATTTCGGAAGCGAAGAAAATTGCGACGGCGGCGGAGACGTGGTACCTCCCGGTGGCTCCGCACAATTGCGGCGGCCCGGTGCTGCATGTCGCTTCGGCGCACCTGGCGGCCAATGTGACGAACCTCTACATTTTGGAATCCGTGCGCCGCCACTATCTGGATGAGTATCGCGGGATCGTCACCAACACCTTGCCGGCGGTGGGCGGCGAGATCCCGCTGCCTCCCGGACCGGGGCTCGGGATTGAACTTGCCGCCGAGGTGTTTGAGCGCGCGGATTTGACAGTGGATTGGACTCGCGGCTAGGCATCAAAAAATTACGCTTCCGGAAAACACATGTCGCGCTCCGATTTTCCTTCGCGCTCCTGGAAATCTCGATACAGCGCGCCGTAACTGAGCGTGATGTAATCGCGTTCGTCGAACCCTAGCAGCGCCGCGGCGCGATCGACCCATTCTGGCGGCCCTTCCAGTTCGAGGAACGCGCCAATCGGGGTTTCGTCGAGAGTCGCAACGCCCTCGCCGTCCGGTTGGGCAAACTCGGTCCGGTACTTTTCGTAGATGAATGAAACGCGGAATCCGAGCCTTTCGAGAATCGCCTGCAATTCGGGAAGGACGGCGATTTCAACTTCCAGTTCTTCGCGCGATTTGTGTTTTCCCGGATCGGCGGGACCTTTGAATGTGACGGCGGCGCGGTTCCCAGCCTGGCGCAGCCGGAGCAATTTCCGTTGGGTACGGAGTTCCCCGGCCGGCGTATCGAAAATCAGGTTGCGCTCAAACACGCGGCGCCGCTTGATGCGAAATCCGTTTGCGGCGAGCTGCCGCCGCGCACCCGGAACGCTGGAGACGGGAAGCTTAATCTCGTTCTCGCGCGAGGAACCGGGCACTGAAAGTATGATACCGGCTGGAATTCCAAGAAGCGGATACTTCCCCGGAAAGATTCCAGCGGATTTAGCCGGTCGTCACCACCCTCGCAAGAACGGATTCATCCGCTTCTCTCTTCCGATCGTCGTGTTTTCCCCATGCCCCGGAATCACGATCGTGTCTTCCGGCAGCGTCAGCAGCTTGTCGTGAATCGATTTCAAAATCTGCTTGCCGTCGCCGCCCGGCAAATCCGTTCTCCCGATGCTGTCTCGAAACAGAGTATCGCCCGCGATCAGCTTGTTTTCCGCCGGGATCACCAGGCTGATGCTGCCCTGCGTGTGGCCCGGCGTTTCCAGAATGTGAAATTCGGTGCTCCCGGCCCGTAGCGTGCCGCCCTCGCGCGCCGGCGTGTCGATGCCCGGGTTTTCCGGCGTCTCGACGCCGAGCCATGCGGCCTGTATATCCAAACGGTCGCTCAACGTCCGGTCGCTTTCGTTCATGTAAACGGGCGCGCCGGTCGCCGTTTTCAACTTCCGCGCCCCCCCAATGTGATCGATGTGCGCGTGCGTGATCACGATGGCTTTCACCTTCAATTGATGCCGCGCCAGAACGGCGAGAATCTCCGGAATGTTATCGCCGGGATCGACGACGATCGCCTCCTTTGTCCCCTCATCGCCAAAAACGGAACAGTTGCATTGCAAAATCCCGACCGGCAAAATTTCGTGAATCATGAGTCCATTGCCATAATAAGACACATGCCCGGCATCCTGAACGTCATCTCGCGGTGGGTCCACATCTCTTCCGCAATTGCCTTGATTGGCGGCATCTTCTACGCCCGCCTGGTCGCCGTGCCGGCCATGCGAGTGCTCGGGCCGGAAGCGCAGGAGAAATTCGGGGAGTCGCTCGCCTCGCGCTACCGTGCAGTGCTTTACGTTGCCATCTGCGGGCTGCTGGTCTCGGGCGTTTACAACCTGCTGAACAAAACGGGCGCAACGCCTCTCTATCAAGCGGTAATCGGGGTCAAAATGCTGCTGGCGCTGCATGTGTTCGCGGTCGGATTCCTGATGGTTCAGCCTGCCAACCCGAAGCGCGCCCGGCAGATGACGGGACTTCTGGCGTCGGGATTTTCGATCGTGCTGTTGTCCGCCATGCTGCGGTACATTTCACTTTTCTTAAGATGAAATTAATGAGCGATGGTTATACCGCTTTACGCGACAACGCGGCGGTCCTGGACCTTTCCAGCCGGGGCCGAATCCTCGTCACCGGCGAGGACCGGGCGCGGCTGCTTCACGCCATGACGACCAATCACGTCCAGCAGCTCACTCCTGGAACGGGCCAGTACACGTTCTTCTTGAATGCACAAGGGCGGATTCTGGCCGACGCCGCTCTGTTCTGTTTCGAGGACCACATTTTACTCGACACCGAGCCGGAGACGCGGGAGCTGGTGTTTCAGCACCTCGACAAGTTCATCATTGCCGACGATGTGACGCTCGACGACGCGACGGACCGAACGTTCGCGCTTGGCGTGGAGGGGCCCGCGGCGGCCGAAATTTTGCGCGGCCTGGATGCGCCCGCGCCGGAAGCGCCGTACTCTCACGTGCAGTGGGGTTCGTTCACAATTGCAAGAGAGAGTTTGACCGGCGCGCCCGGATTTCGCATATTCGGGGGCGTGGAAAAAAAAGCGGAACTCGCCGCCAAATTCGCGATTGCGGCCGCTCCCGATGACGCCCGCATCGTCCGGCTCGAACACTTCAAGCCGCGGTACGGAGAAGATATCCTGCCAACCACATTGCCGCAGGAGACGACACTCACGAAAGCCCTACACTTCCAAAAAGGCTGCTACCTGGGCCAGGAAATCGTGGAGCGCATCCGCTCGCAAGGCCACGTAAATAAATTGTTGACCGGCCTTGTGATTGAATCGCGCGAGCCCATCGCGCCGGGAACAAAACTGGCTCTGGAAGGAAAGGACGTGGGTCAAGTAACCTCGTCCGCTTACTCTCCCGCCCTGGGGAAAGTCGTGGGACTTGGCTATGCGCGCCTGCGCGCCATGGAAGCAGGTGGCGCGCGCACTCTTGCGTGCCGCGTCCCCACTCATGCGGACGCTTGCGAAATAACCGTCCACTTGAAAGCTGTGTCCGCCTGAAGGGTCCACCGCAGGGGCTCCGATGTGAGCTTGCCAACAGTTCTCGCTTTCAACCTTATCCTCCGCACGTGTAAGATGTATGAGCTACACCGCTCTTGAGCGGCGTGCAATCAATCCATAAAGGAAACAAACTTATGAAAACGAGAATATTCGCAGGCGCTCTTGCCGCCGCGGCCGTCATGCTAGCCGGGCCCGTCGCGATGATGGCCGACGAAAACAGCTGCTCGGTCGCCACAATCGCCGGCAGTTTCGGTTATACCGTAACCGGCACCATCAATACGCCGGCCACTCCCCAGCTGCCTCCCGGGCCTTTCGCGGCGGTTGGACGGCTTGTATTCAACGGCCGCGGCGGCCTCAGCACAGTAAGAACGTTGAGTGTGAACGGGACGATCATCCGCGCGGATAGCGGCTCTGGAACCTATTCCGTGAACTCGGATTGCACGGGTTCGTTTGATGTCAGCGTCGGTACGCCAAGCTTGCTCGTGAAGTTGAATCTCGATCTCGTAATTGCCAATCAAGGAAACCAGATTCGGGCTATCGGGGCTGCCGATCCCTAAGGTTCAGCTGAGTATCGCCTCGATCGGCCCCTGGCCTTCTTCAACGAGATGGAACGGCCGCCCATTCAGCACGAAGTCCATCTTCTTGTAGTCGAGTCCCATCTGCCGAAGGATCGTGGATTGCAGGTCGCTGATATAGTGGGGGCTCTCCACGGCGCGGTAGCCTACATCGTCCGTCGCGCCTTCGACAACGCCGCCCTTGACGCCGCCTCCGGCGAGTAGCGAGGTGAATCCCATCGCATTATGGTCGCGCCCCGTGGTGTTCTGCGACCACGGAGTCCGGCCGAATTCGCTGGTAAACACGACCAGGGTGCTGTCCAGCATGCCGCGCTGTTTCAGATCGCGAATCAATCCGGAAATCGGCTTATCCACGGCTTGGCACAGCGGTCCATGCGTCTTCATGTCGTCGTGGGCGTCCCAGCCGCCGTTCCCTCCGCCGGCATGGCAGATTTGAATAAAGCGAACGCCATTCTCCGCCAGACGGCGCGCGAGGAGTAGCTGCCGGCCGAAATCGTTGGTCTCCTTCACGCCAATCCCGTACATGTCTCTAACATGTTCGGGCTCGGTCGTGAAATCGACTATGGCGGGGGCTTTCAGCATCATGCTAGCGGCAAGTTCAAACGCTCTCGTACGACCGGCTATTTCGCTCTCGATTTCGTAATCGGCGCGGAACTGTTTATCCAGATCGGACAGCGCCTTCATCTGCCGGTCGCGCTGCTTTCGATCCGAACTGCTGGGCGGAAGAAGATTGGGGATGGGCACGTCTCCCGGCTGGAACGGGGTCGCGGAGTAACTCGCGCCAAGGTATCCGCCGGACAACTGCACGGGTGACGAAGGCCGTCCCAGGTTCACAAAAGTGGGCAGCTCCTTGTTCGCCGTTCCAAGAGCGTAAGAAACCCAACTTCCCAGGCAGGGGTGTTCAAACTGGCGGAGGGGCTTGCCGGTCGCGCCTTCGAGAACGGCGGGGAAGTGGTTTGTCTGGTGGCAATACATGGAGCGAACGACGGCTATGTCGTCGATGGTCTCGCCGACGTTCGGAAACCAGTCCGAAACAGGAATACCCGACTTACCATATTGCTTATAAGTACGAAGGATGGGAATTACCGGCCGCTTCATTGGGGCGTTATTATCCCCAAAGCCGATCGCGTCCATGATCTTGCCCGCGTACTTGTTGTCCTTGGGATCGAAGGTATCGATGTGGCTCACGCCGCCGCACATAAAGAGGAAAATCACGGATTTCGCGCGCGCCGGGCCCGGGAGCCGCGCATCTTGCATCATCTGGCCGTTTTCAGCCCAAAGAGAGCTTAATGCGGAACCCATAAATCCGGCGGCAGTTTGAAACAGGAAGCGGCGCCGCGCAATCTTGCCGCATGGATAAAGGCTACGAAGGTTTTGCATGTTTACCTGACGTACACGAATTCGTCCAGATTGAAAAGCAGCCACGCCAATTCCTTCATGCGCGCCGGGTCCTTGTCGATATAACTAAGCGCATAATCGAGTTCGGAGGCGGAAGGCTTTCGCCCCAAGGTCCTCTGGTAAGCCGAATTTACGGCGGCGTCTACATCGCCCGAGGCTTCGTCCAGCACCAGCGAGGCGAGTTTCGCGGACTCATTCTCCACCAGATCGTTGTTCATCGTGAAGAGCGCCTGAGGAGCGGTGACGGTTTGGGTGCGTATGGGGCAGGGAGTGCGTCCGTCATCCACGTCGAAGGCAGTCAGAAAATTATTCATCACATCCGTGCTGGGAATGTAGCCGCGGATCAAGTAGACGCCGCGGCGATTGGTCCGCGCATCGGCGACGGGGTCCTTCGGAAGAAAGATACTCTGCTTCTGGTCCGGAACCGTAAGACGGAAGGATTTGCCGCCCACCGTGAGATCCAGATCGTTCGATGCGTAATGAATCGAATCCCAGATTGGTTCGGCCTCCAGGCGCTGCAGCCGGAAATGCCAAAGATAAGTATCGCGGGCGTCTATCTTTTTGTTTCTCGCGATCTGTAAGCGGTCCGGCTTCGATGAAAGTCGATAAGTGTCCGAAGTAAGGATCAACCGGTGCAGCCACTTCATGCTGTACTCGTGCGCCACGAACTCGGAAGCAAGGTAATCGAGCAATTTCTGGTTGGACGGCTTGCCGCCCAGGAGCCCGAAATCGCTGGTGACCCGTTGCAAGCCTTCCCCAAAATGCCAACCCCAGATGCGGTTAACGGCAACGCGCGCGAACAGCGGGTTCTTCGGCGCGGTCAGCCATTCCACGAAGGCTTCACGGCGGCCATCGCGGAAATTGATATTTTCCGGCTGAAAAGGAAAACCGGGCTCGACGGGCTTGTCCATCTCGGGACGCTTCGGATCGCCGGTCGTAAGCACGTAGCTCTTCTCTTTTAAAAGAGCTTTGTCCTCTTCCACGGTCCAATAGGAGGGCAGCGCGGGGACACGCCCCAGCGCACGCTGGTCTTTCAGTAGGGCATTGTACTTGGCGACCTCATCGGGGGACATCACCTGCTTGATCTTCGATGGATCGATGCGCAGCACCGGGAAATAGTCGTCGGCGATCTTCTGTTCGGCCGGAGTGCGCTCCTTTTCGGATTTGCGGATGATGGCCTGGACATCCGGCGTCAGCAAGGCGACTCGCTCATCGTAGAGCTTGGTCCGGTACGGGCCAATCAATTCCTCGATGGCGGCGTTGATGGGGGCGCTTTTCTTCTTAAATTCGTCCAGCTTTTCGCCATTCGTAAAAATTTCGGCGGGCGTCGCGATCATCACGTTCTTTAAAACCAGAGGATCGAAAATGGCCTTCATGGCATAGTAATCCCGTTGCTCGATCGGGTCGTACTTATGGTCGTGGCACTTGGCGCAGCCGACCGTCATGCCCATGAACGCGGTCGAGATGGTTTCTACCGCTCCGAACGCGACATCGCGGTCTTTGTCGTTGCGCGTGACCGCGGAACGAGCGAGAAAACCGAGCGCGAACGTATCCTCCACGCTGCCCTCCACTCGAGCTCGGCGGCCGCTGTTGCTGGTGGCCGTTGCCGGCCGATCGCGATTGCCAAGAATCTGCGCTCGTACAAACTCGTCATAGGGCACGTCATGATTCAGCGCCCGAATCACCCAGTCGCGCCATAGATAAATGCCGCTCGATGCGGGCATCACCGATCCATCCAGCCCATCCAGGTCCGCGTAGCGAAGCACGTCGAGCCAATGGCGGCCCCAGCGCACGCCGTGCTGTTCATTCGCGAGGAGCCGGTCCACTACTTTTTCGTAAGCGTCCGGAGACGAATCGGCGAGAAAAGCGTCCTGTTCGGCAACCGTGGGCGGAATGCCAATCAGGTCGAAATAGACACGCCGGAGAAGCGTTAGCTTGTCCGCCTTCCCGGCGGGCAGCAGACCCTTGGCTTTATAATCCGCCGCGATGAATGCGTCGATTGGATTGATGGAGGTGGCCGCGCCGGTTGGAACCGCGGGGCGAACGACCGGCTGCAACGACCACAGCCGCGCCGCTCTTTTCGCGAACAGCTCCTTCACCGTTTCTTTCGGAGTGCTTTCTTTAGGAGGGCTTTCTTTAGGAGTGCTAGCGGCTTGCAACCAGGCGGCCGGGAGCAGAAAAACAACAGGCAGTAAGAAACGCATAGGAGAGAAATACCGCTTAATATTTTATCAGTTTTGCGGCATCACTGCCGCTACCACCATTTCGAGCAGCCTGCGGACACTATCGTCTCCACCTACCGGCCCGTCGTGAAACTGATCGTGAGGGAGAGGCTTCCAGTTGTCGCGGGAATGGTCGACCTCATAAGTCACGGGAAGACCGGTGAGGTCCGGATTAAACTGGGCGTCGTTGCCGGCCATTTTATACAACACAAGATCCAGCGAAGGGACTACATAAATACCCGATCCGCCGGCACCCGATTTAAAGAAAGCATCGCGCGGCGCGCCGAAGACGTGGCCGTCGGCATTCACTTCGAACATGAGACTCATCGGCGAGTGCGGATTGTACGGAGAAGGTTTGCCGCACATGGCCACGTAATCGGCCGGGACGAGCTGCCGGTTGCCCCACTTGCCCTTGTTCAGCAAAAGATATGGCAAACGGACGGCATCCGTAGCCCGCAGCGCGATGCTGCCCCCGCCGGGCGTATGCGGCAGCGTTACTCCATTTCTTTGGAGCGCGTAACCCCAGGATCCAAACCCCATGGGGCCGGCCAGCTTCTCCTGGATGTACTGCTGCATCTCCATGCCGGTTAAGTGGCGGAGGACAATTGAGGCCACATGCGGCGATGCCGAGGAATACGAGTAGCCCTGGCCGGGCTTGGTCCACATGGCGGCCCGTAGCGCGCTGGTGTCCTGGTCCTGACGTTCCGGGGGAGGCGGCACGGGCTCTAATTTCCGGTCGACGCCGTTCACGATGCCCGGATTGCCGCCCTCGCCGTGCATCCCGGAACTCATCGAGAGAAGTTGCCCGAGTTTAATTTCGGCTTTCGACGGATCGCTCAACGGGAATGCTTCGGGCAGGTATTTCTCGGTGAATACCCTGGTTTCGAGCCCATCCGGAATTTGATCGTGCGTTTCCTTGAGCATGATGCCGCACGAAATACTGGTAAACGCTTTCCCGATCGAAGCCATGTCGGGATGCGCTTCGCGGTTTCCTTTGCCGAAGTACTTCTCATAGACCAGATAGCCATGGCGAATCACGACCAAGCCGCCGTGCTGGCTGGTTTCCTTTTCAAATTCGAAGGCCTGGTCCAGCCGGCTCAGGTCCATGCCCGCGAGTTTGCGAATGTCTCCAGGGTCGGTTAAAGCTCGCCAGCCGCCATCTTTATCGGGCGGCGGAAAATAGTTGCCGGACTCGGCGGCCTGGAAGGGCACACCGCAAACGATTACCAGAATCAACGGCACTCGCCGCGATAAACAAGCCATTTCTCTTACCTCGCCTAAACTTTATCTCAACCGATCGGGCTCCAATGTATTCGGAAAGCGCACGCGCGCAATTATTTTCGTGAAATTTATTACGTTTCCGCAATGCCCTCCACAAAATGACCTTCAACTATTGTTAATCAGTGATAAAATCACCAGCCGGAGGGGAAAACCCCGAATGCCAAGTTTCCGAACAACTCTGCTGTTGATTTGCTCCGCCGCGATCTGTCTTGGCCAAGGCGACCGCGGAAATATCACTGGCACCGTAACCGATGCGGCGGGAGCCGCGGTGCCGGGAGCTGCGATTAAAATCACGAATCCCGCGACGGGGCTTTTGCAGAGCACGACCACCTCGAACGACGGAACCTATAACGCCCCTTATCTTCCCCCCGGGCAATATACCGTCAGCGCTGAAAAAACGGGATTCCGGTTGGCCGAGCAGAACGGCGTGGCCGTGCAGGTCGCGACAACCGTGAGAGTCGACTTTCATCTCGAAGTCGGCCAGGTTCAGGAGAAAGTCGAGGTAACTTCAGCCGCGCCAGTCGTTGTATCGGAACGGAGCGATCTCGGCACCGTTATGAATTCCAAAGAAATTATCGACCTGCCGCTTTCACTCGGCGGGGGCCTTCGCGATAACCTCAATTTCGCGATTCTCACGCCCGGAACCGTGTTCAACACTGGAAACGACAATAGCTTGCGCATCGGCGGCGGTCTCGCGGCAGGCCAGAGCATGATGCTCGACGGCGCCGAAGCCGAAAGTGAACGCCGGAACGACTCCAGCTTCCAATCCGTGAGCACGGACGCGATCCAGGAATTTCGCGTGATCAGCAATGCGTTCTCGGCGGAGTACGGCAGGATGGCAAACGGCGTGATCAATTTCACGACGAAATCCGGCACCAACGACCTGCACGGCTCATTGTTCGAATACTTTCGCAACGATGCCCTGAACGCGCGCGGCTTTTTTCCCGTAACCCGTTCGATCGTGCGCGAGAACAATTTCGGGGGTACCGCGGGCGGGCCTGTCTGGCTGCCCAAAATCTATAACGGGCGCAACAAAGCTTTCTTCTTCTTTTCATACGAAAAAGACATCACGCGGTCGGGCAGCCCGTCGGGCTATTCGTCGGTTCCTTCCGCCGCGATGAGGAGCGGGGATTTCAGCCAATACACCGACGCAAACGGAAAGGTGATCCCAATATACGATCCCGATACCACGCAAATCGTGGGAAGCACGGTCGTTCGCCAACAGTTCCCGGGAAACATCATTCCCCCCAACCGGATCTCGCCCATAGCTCAGACGCTTCTGAAATACATTCCATCTCCAACCCTGCCGGGATTCGTGAATAACATCAACACGGTCGGAAACCCCGGAAGCAACCCCTTCGTTTGGTCGATCAAAGGCGATTATTCGATTACTGCCAACAGCCGCTTAAGCGGCCTGTTCAGCAAGCAATTTTTCGGCGGCCCCGACCAGATCGGACCGATCCCCGGTCCAGTGGGGAACAGTTTCAATTCGGGAGGCACCAATAAGTTTTACCGCCTGAGCCACGATCAGGTGATCACGCCCACGCTGCTCAACCATATTACGTTCGGCTGGAACACTCGCAATGTGATCGAGTACTTCTCGAGCCGTTACAACAGCATCCCGGCGGCGGATCGCCAGATTCTGCAGCTCAAAGGCGCCAGTACGCAGAATCCGACGTCCAACATTTTGCCCCCTTCGGCATACCAGCTTGGCTCCCCCTACGGAGAGTATGGCTTCTGGATCAACACTGCCTCTCCCAGCCGGACGGCCAATCTCAACGAGCAACTGTCATGGATTCACGGCTCGCACAACATCAAGTTTGGCTTCGAGTACCTGCGAGCGGATTATCGCCGCGTGAACTGCAATGGATGTACGGGCGAGGCGGATTTCAGCAACGCAACCACGGGCTTGCCGGGCAGCGCCAGCCAAACGGGAATCGCTTATGCTTCGTTCTTGCTGGGTTTGCCCGGAGGCGGCAATTACAATTTACCCGGCGATTTCAGTTTCGGGGAGCCCTACTATGCATGGTTCGTTCAGGACGATTGGAAGGTCACTCGGAAGTTGACGGTCAACATCGGTCTGCGGTACGAGCTTCCATTCCCGAAAGTGGAAGCCCAGAACCGGGTGTCGAATCTTTGCCTTACGTGCCCGAACCCCGCGGCGGGAAACATACCGGGCGCACTTCAATTTGCGGGAAATGGACCGGGCCGGACCGGCCAATCCAGTTTTCTCAGCGTGCGCAAGAACGCCTGGGGCCCCCGTCTGGGGTTCGCGTACGAGGTTGTTCCCAGCCTGGTGGTTCGGGCCGGCGGCGGCCTTTTCTACGTTCCCGAGCGTGAGGGCGGCAATGCCGATCGCGCGGAGCAGGGCTTCCAGGGCAGCGTGAATCTTTCATCGCCGGACGGCTACAGCCCGGCGTTCACGCTGGCGGGGGGATTTCCGGCGGCTCCGCCCGTGCCGAATATCAATCCTGGCCTGAACGTGTTCAGCACGGCTCCGTTCGCCGCCCGGTACGCCGGTTTCGCGCCGAAGATGTACGACTGGAATTTCACCATAGAGAAGGGCTTGGGCCGGGATACGGTGATTCGAGCCAGCTACCAGGGCAACGTGGGGATTTCGCTACTGTCGCAGACGGAATTGATTAATCAGGTAGACCCCAAATACCTTTCCTTGGGCAGCGTGCTATTTCTGCCCGTCTCATCCGCTGCGGCGCAAGCAGCCGGGATTCAGAAGCCATGGCCGGGGTTCCCGGATAACCGCAGCGTCGCGCAGGCGCTCCGGCCTTTCCCTCAGTACACTTCAATCGACCACTCCGTCGATTCCGATACCACGGGCCACAGCACCTATCACGCGGTCAGCATCAGCGCCGAACATCGCTACAGCAACGGATTGTGGTTTTCGACTTCGTACACGTTCTCGAAGCTGATTTCCAACGTGCAGGGCGAAAATCCCTCGCTTGGAACCTTCATCGGAGCGGGCGACATTTTCACTCAGAATGGATATGACCGCAAAGCCGACAAGGCTGTCAGCGTTTCGGACGTGCCGCACCACCTGGTGCTCGCCTACACGTACGAGTTGCCCGTTGGGAAAGGGAAGCGCTTCCTTGGGCAAAGCAATGCGGTTGCACAGGCGGTGCTGGGCAACTGGAAACTAGCCGCCATTCACAACTACCAGGTCGGGTATCCTCTGTACGTCACGTCGAACCTGAATATCGGTTTGTTTTCGGGGCAGGAAAGGGCAAATTACCTGGGCGGTCCCGCCATCAATCCCGCCTGGATTGGCGATCCCAACGCGGCGTCCTACATAAACCGCGCGGCGTTCGGGCGCCCCGCGCCCTTTACTTTTGGTAATAGCGGAAAAGAATTGCCGTATCTCCGTTTGCCGGCGCTCTTATCCGAAGACGTGACCCTCGGCAAAGATTTCCCCTTATTCCGGGAAGGGCAGCGCCTGGAGTTCCGGGCTTCCGCCTTCAATATCGGGAACCGGACGCTGTTCGGAGGAACGTCGGGCGGGACCGGCGGCATCGATCTGAATGTGGAGGATTCCAAGTTCGGATACTTTACCTCGCAGGCGAACAAGGCAAGGCAGATACAGCTTAGTTTGCGCCTGCGGTTTTAAGCCGCCGTATACTTGGAAGGCCGTATACTGGAAGGCAATGCCTTGGGTGCTGTTGTTGACGGCGCTGAGCCTTTTTGCCGAGGATAGCCAACTCAATACCCAAGACGCAGTAACGCGGCACGCTTCGGCAGCTTCGGCGGCTTTGCAATCGGGCGATTATGCTTCGGCGGAAGTGCATAACCGGGCGATCGTCCGGCTCCGTCCCCAATTGGCCGAGGCGGAGATGAACCTCGGGATCAGTTGCTTTCTTCAGAAAAAGTACACGGATTCGATCCGCGCGTTCGAGGCCGGTTTGAAACTCAAGCCGGACATGGTCAACGCCAAACTGTTTCTCGGCATGTCCCGGTTCAACCTGAATCAGGCTTCCGCCGCGCTGGCCCCACTTGCGCAATACGCGGTGGACCGGCCAGACGACCTACAGGGCCAGTATTTCCTCGGGTTGTGCTATCTGGCGCTCGATAGATTCGCTGAAGCCGAAATCCCGCTCCTTGCCGCCCGGCAGATCGATCGGCGCAATATCGATGTCCTATATCATCTGGCGCAGAGCTATCTCGGGCAGGCCAAGAGCGATGCCTCGAACCGTAACGGGTTGGCGCGCGCCTACGAGCGAACAGTTCAGGCAATCGCTGAAATCGATCCCGCCTCGTTTCGTATCGCTCAACTTCGGGCCGGCTACTACGAAATGGAAGGGAAAAAAGGTGACGCGATACGCGAGCTGGAAACCATGCTTCAGCATGATCCGAAAGCGAGCGGGCTGCATTATGCGCTGGGATGCCTGTACACCGAAGAGCGGCGCTATGACGTCGCGCGCGAGCAATTCGAGGCTGAAATGCGTTTGGATTCCCCCTATCCGCGCACTTACTTGCAACTCGGGCACGTTTACGTCGCTTTGGAGAAACCGGACCAGGCGCTTCCGTTGCTCGAGAAAGCTCTCCGGATCGAACCTCAGAGCAGCGGTCTCGCGTGGGTCGATATTGCGCGGGCCTACAGGTCGATGGACCGTCCGGATCGGGCGATAGCCGCTTTCGAAAAGGCCATTTCACAGGGTCAACGGAGTTCGTCGATTTACTATCAGCTTGCGATTGCCGCCAAGAAGGCGGGCGATGTGCAGCGCTCGCGGCAAGCGCTGGCGATGAGTGAGAGGCTCAGGAGTGAAGAAGACAAGACGAAGCCTTCGGGCATGCAGTAATGCAGTTTTCTGCTGCTGGCTTGCGGGTTCTTGTGAAGGCATGGACGATGCGCTGGAAGCGGCGAAACGGGCGTTCGCGGCCGGGGATTATGCGGGCGCCGTACGGATGCTGGAACCGGCGCGGGCACGTTCTTCCGATTGCGAAGTTTCTTTCATCGGCGGTTTGGCACTCTACCGGCTAAAACAACTGGACCAGGCGCTCATTGAGCTGAAAAGCGCGGCGGAATGCGATCCCAAGAGCGCCGATGCGCGGGTCGCGCTAGCCGAAGCGTACGCGCAAGAGGGAGATGACAACCGTGCCCTCGCGGCTTTCGCGGCCGCCCTCGAAATCGAGCCCAGCCGGCAGCAGGCTCTGCGGGAATCCGCCGCGCTTTACCTAAGGCACGATATGAACGCTCAAGCGGCCCGGGTCCTGGAAACGCTGGTGAAACTCGGCGCCCCCGATTCCCAAGTCCGTTCGGATCTGGGCGCCGCATACGCCGGCGCAAACGATCTTGAAAAATCCCGATCGAACTTCCAAGAGGCGCTGCGACTCGATCCTGGAAACGCTTCCGCGCTCGTCGGACTCGCGCACGTGGATCTCAAGTCCGACCATGAAGAGGACGCCGTTCGCCTCTTGACCAAGGCGGTACGCCTCGATCCGAATGCCTATGAAGCGCGCTTTCTACTGGGGACCGCTTTCAACGGCGCCGGACGTTACGCCGAAGCCGTTACCGAACTCCGTGAAGCCTTGCGGCTCGGCGGTAGCGATCCCGAAATTTTTTACCATCTGTCGAAAGCGTATCGGGCGCTGGGGCGCGAGGCGGAAAGCCGGGATGCGCTGGCCCGGTTCTCCGCGTTGCGCACTCAATCGAGCGCCCAGGAGGAGCAGGGGCGCGAGGCCACACGCATCGTTCAGCAAGCGAACGCGCTGATCGAGCGGGATAAACTGCCGGACGCCATCGCGCTTCTGGAAAAGAGCCGAGCACCGCAGGGCGAGACTCCGGAGCTACTCTTCCGCCTCGCCGGGCTCTATTTCGATACGAAGCAATACGACCAGGCGCGCCAGGACGTTCGGAAGGCGATTAATCTCGCGCCTTCCGAATGGCTCTACCGGTACCTATTGGGACTTGTCGAAAAGAGCTCGGGCCGGTTACAGGAGGCCGCGGACGCGTTTGAGACCGCCGTCCGGCTGAATCCTTCGGCGGCGGACGCATTCAACCAGCTTGGGGACCTTGCAATGCGTCGGAACGATTTCGGGCGGGCGATCCGCAATTTTGAAGCGGCCGCGCGGCTCGACCCCAATGAGCCGACCTATCGGGTGAACCTGAGCGCGGCGCAGCGGCGGGCGAAGTAATCCCCGGCCGGGCATTTCGAGCAGCTTAAAACTTTATCTCAATCGAAACGGGCTCCGCCGAATTCGGAAAGCGCAAGCGCGCCGTGCCTTGCGCAAAATCGTATTTGGGATGCTTCCAGCTTCTTGCCCCCCCTCCCATGCACCTGATTGGTCCCGGACTTGGTGACCCAGTTGATGACGCCGTTTGAGGTCCGTCCGTATTCGGCGGAGTAGCCGGAGCTCTGGACCTTGAATTCCTCCATGCCTTCCACGCTGACGCCGTTCATGGAGGGGTCGTTGCGGCGTTCACTATTGGATTCGGCGCCTTCGAGCTGTTCGCTCTGCCCGTCGAGCAGACCGCCCCAATCCGGGGATTGCTCGCCGGGCCAATGACTCCCGGCGTCAGGATGACAAAGGCGAGGTTGCTTCGCACGCTGCCGCCGGCGATAAACAGCGGTAAGTCGGTGATGGCTTTAGTTTCGACAACTTTGCCCAGATTGCTCCCGTTCGTCTCCAACAAGGGCGCCGCGGCGCTGACGTCCACGCTCTGGTCGGCGCTACCCACGGTCAGCGCGATATTTACATCGGCCACGGTGGCCACATCGACGCGAACGCCCGTGTACTATGCGCGGGCCGCCATCACGCGCCGATATTCTCAAAAATTGCGAACTATCGCGCCGTCAAGTGCGTTTCCACCATGAAGGCACGCATCATGACCAAGAACTGGCTCTCCCTCCCTTTTGTTCTCCTCGCCCTGTTGCTCACCGCTTGCGATTTTGACGATTTCGGCCCTTCCGATCGATACCAGTCCGATTTCCACTTTAGTTATCCGCTTCAGGCGGGCGGGAAGCTGACGCTCGAAAATTTCAACGGCGGCATCGAAATCACGGGATGGGACCGGGATACTGTCGATATCTCCGGGGTCAAATACGCATCCACGGAACAGATGCGCGATGCCATAAAAATCGACATTTCGCATGCCGATAACACCATCTCCATTCGCACGGTGCGGCCTTTTGAACGCCACGGCAACATGGGCGCGCGATATGTGCTGAAAGTCCCGCGCAAAGTGGAATTGGACCGCATTACGGATTCAAATGGGGGCGTCCGCGTGACCGACGTCGAGGGGCCCGCCCGATTGCGAACTTCAAATGGCACTATTCATGTGATGAAGCTTAAGGGGAATCTGGAGGCTCGAACCAGCAACGGAACCATCGAGGCGGAAAACGTTAGCGGCGGCGCGACCCTGAATACCACCAACGGAAGGGTTCGCGCCGACGCCGTCCAAGGCCCGTTCGAAGCTTCCACCTCGAATGGGGGCATTCACGTTCATCTCGCCAGCGCCGCGCCCGACACTTCCATGAAATTGAGCACCTCAAATGGCCCGATCGATTTGACGCTCGACACATCCACGCGGAACGATATCCACGCATCCACTTCGAATGGGGCGATCACGCTGCACCTGCCAGGCATCACGCACGCGCGCGTTCACGCAGTTACAACCAACTCCAGCATCTCAAGCGATTTCGACGTCCTGACGCAGGGCGCGTCCGGCAAGCATCGTCTTGAAGGAACCATCGGCGGGGGCGGGCCGCTGCTCGACCTATCGACGTCAAACGGCGCGATTCGTCTCGTAAAGATGTAGTAAGCGAGTACGTTTCGACTAGGCACTTCAGTTAATCGATTTGATTATTTTTAAATTGGTCAAAAAAGTTCTTGACGGAACGCTCGAAACCACGGAAACTCAGCAGAAGGCACAAACACCTTTTCTGGAAAAGATAATGATTAATCGATCTAAGGCGGCACTGATCCTCGCAGTATCCGTGTTAATTCCCGCGGCGCATGCCGCCTTTCTGCCCGGAACCGTTCCGACCATAGCCGGAGGCGCCTCGGTGAATCCGGGCAACGCTACCGGCAGCCCGGCGGGAACGCTGCTGGCGTCGAGCGTGGTGCCATTCTCGTTCACCACGACCGCGGGCACCACGAGCGGTATGTTGTGCGCCGCGGTTTTCCGCAACCCGAGTGGAACGTTGGATTTTTACTATCAGGTCTCCAATGCCGCAACATCCGCGAGCGATATTTCCCGGGAGACCGATACCAGCTTTACCGGGTTCGCCACGCAAACGGGGTTCCGTCTCGATGGCAGTTTGGTGGGTTGCCAGAATGGGGGCGTTCCGCCGATTAGCGCCGACAGAGATGCATCCGGAAGCGTTGTTGGATTCTCGTTCACGCCGCCGAACTCGGCCAAAATAACGCCCGGAACAACGTCCACCGTTCTGGTGATTAGCACCGATGCGACAAACTTCGCGCCGGGTAACGCGAGTCTCCAAGATGGCGGAAACCAAACCGTAGCCGCGTTTCAACCCGCGCTGCCGCCGCCCACCACGATTCAGATTTGCAAAGTTGCCGGCAGCGGTGTCGCGATCGGGACGAATTTCACGTTTAGCCTTGCCGGAAACGCAATCACCATTCCGGCTGGAGCCGGTCCCGGCGGCAACTGCAACGCTCCCCTGGCGGTTCCACCAGGTCAGGCGGTCGTCACGGAATCGCCTGTCGCCGGTACTTCAATCAGTAGCATTACGACGGTGCCAAGTGCGGCGTTGGTAAGCGGCAACTTAGGCACGGGCACGGCAACCGTCACGGTCGCCGCGGGTACCCAGACGACCGTCATTTTTGTGAACGGAGCCCCGCCGCCGCCACCGCCGCCGACCGTCGGCATGTGCACTCCCGCCGCACCGATTTTCGTCGCGGGCGCGTCCGCGGAAGCGTTTCAAGTCCGTTATTTCACGAACCTGGCCATTGGCGATTCGTTTATCGACATAACCAACACCGGCGCGAGCTCCACTACCGCCTTCCCGACGCAAAACGGCAATCTCAACGTCAACGTGTATACTTTTTCGCCGGACGAACAGTTGATCTCGTGTTGCTGCTGCCCGGTGACGCCGGATGGGCTGATCTCGCTCTCGGTGCGTAACGACTTGATCAGCAATACGCTGACTCCGGGCGTGCCGACATCCGTCGTGACGAAATTGGTTGCCACCGATTCTACGGGCGCATTGGCCCCGGGCTTGGCGGCCTACGGGACTACGCTGCACGCGGCGCCCGCGCCTGGAGTGTTCGGGGCCACGGAGACCCGTTTCACCCGCGCCACTCTGAGCGCGGCGGAGTTGGCGAGAATCACGCAACTATGCGCCTTCATTCAGACCAACGGAAGCGGCTTCGGTGTTTGCAAATCGTGCCGCTTCGGCGGCCTTGGCGCCAGTCACTTTTAGCGGGTTATTGTTCCGGCGGGGTGCTTAATTGCGCGATTTTATTGCGCGCCAAGGGAATGCGCCACGGATAAATATCGCCGTGCCAGGTTGTGGCTTTCAGGTAAAGCTGCAATTCCGATAAAGCCGCATCGCGTTCCGCCAGCTTCTCATGGATGGCTGCCAGTGCCCAGTGGACGTGGGCATTATTGGCTTCATCCCCGGTGAGCGCCACGGTTTGGGGCGTCACCGGAGAAAGCGAAAGCTCCGCTTCATACGCGGCGATCGCCTGGCGATAGAACCGCTGTTTTTCCCCGGCCGCTGCCGTTGCGTCCGCCAATATCTCGTACGTTTCGCCGATGAACGCATTCGCTTCCAGCCGCTGCGGATCGATCTCCAGAACCTGCCGGAAGAGCGCGATCGATTTTTTTGGATGGGTTCGCATCAGCAGATAGCCCAGCCGCAGGCGAACCGTGAAAAGGCAGGGCGGGGGATCGAGCTTCCCGAAGTTCCCGGCCGCGACCGATTGAAACACCTGCGAAGTAACAATCCGGCACGTAGACGCCGCTGGATCGTTCAGCCGGAGCGCTTCCCGGTAATCGGCGAGGGCTCCCGCGACGTCCTCTAAATCGTCCTGCCGGTGAATTCCGCGCTGCATGAACTCCCACGCATTTCCGGGTTTATCGATCCCGAGCTTCTCATAATCGACTTTCCCTTCGAAATAAAATGGATTCCTGACGGGGTAGTGCGGGTTGGTCGTCTGAAACGGGCCGGTTTGGCCGAACGTCATCGGGCAAGCGGCCATCAAGGCTAGGTAAAACCGTCTCATTGGGGATCGGTCAACCGCACCGTGAAATCCGCCGATGCGATGCTCTTGACGTTCACCAGGGAGTCGTCGATCGTCTTCTCGTCAAGAAGATGGAGAGAATGACCCGCCGGGCCGTCCGCTCCTGTTGTCCTCGCCAGGAATCGGAGAAAAAGCGGCGGGAAATGCTCGAAGTCGATTTGCGCGTGAATGTGCAACGGGCCTTTCAACTTCACGCCAAGCGCCTGTAGGTCGTTAGCCCCCGGCAGTTGCACTTCATAGCGGTACGTAGTCGGGCGGAGAGGCGCGAGCGAACGGTAGTTGTCCACGGCATTGGCGAAACTGGCGCTATAGACCTCCTCGAAATGGGGCCGGTCGAGAACGATATCCAGGCCGGTCGCATCCTGCCGGCCCAGCGAATCCCCAGGCAGGAATATTCGGGTCAATTCATTGCGGAACAGCACGAGGCCGCGCGGCGCGCCCGCGTAAACGCGCGTCTCCGGGCCGCTATCCGGGCCAAGTTCGAAAATCCGGTTCGTGTGTCCGTTCGCGGCCGGGCCAGGTTCGTAGGATGGCGCCGTCCGGCCCGGATCGACCACGGCGTGAACATGCTCCAGGTCTTCGTCGTCGAGATTTCCGTCGGGCTCCATTTCGCCCGTTTCGGGATGAGGCTTATCGACCTGGTAGCCCGATTGGTAAAGCAGCATGCCATTGTCGTCTTTAACGGTTAATTCGATGTAAGCCGTGCGTTCCTGCGAGAAGCCGGCGGGAAATCGATGTCCGGTCAGCGAGACCGCCGTCGCGCGAATCGTAAACGGCTGGCCAACCGTGGCCGCTTCGTCGGTTTTATCCAGGCTGATTCGGGTCGCCGCCTTCAGTAATTCGACGCGCCGGTTGGCGACCGACCTCGGGAGACCGTGGCTATCTAAACCTGCCTGATGCGGGTCGGGATAATCGGGACCTAGCCGCGCCTGTAGGCTTCCGGTGGACATCAAAGGCACGTCCACCCCGGTGAAATAATGCGTCACGACGGACCGCTTCTGAAGCGCCCGTCCCAGTTCGGTGGAAACGCCGGGCACCGCCGCATAGTCGGTCGGGAAGATTCCGGGCGTGGGGCTGGTCACTTCCATGCCGCCCACCTGGTAGGTCGCGGGGGCGCTAAACGGAAACGTCGACATGTGGCAATCCTGGCAGCGAACCACCTTTCCAAACGGATTATCGGGGCTGTTATATGGTCCGGTCTGCCATTCCGTGCTCAAGTTTTCCAATCGGAAATAAGCGACCTTATCGCCGCCGGGATTGATATCGTGCTCTTCTTGCGTGAGAGATCCCGCGCCCGGCACCCGCACGTCGTGGCACGAATTGCAAAGCGCGCTGCCGCGGAGAAACGCAATGCGATCGGAATCGTTGCTGCTCATATGGAAGCCGTGACGGGGCAAATCGGCGGACAAAAATGGCCCAACTTTCTCTACCGAAGGGATCAGCGACAGGCTCATGTTCCCAAAGCCGTCGTGCTGAAAGCTCCGATTCAGGTCGGGACCCATCACGTTGTGGCAGACGTCGCACGTGATTCCGGCGGCTCCCAGCGAAGGAAGCGCGCCGGGCGGCGGATCTCCCCCGGCTTCCGCGGGCAAAACTTGATCGCCCGCGGGATTCGTCAGATGAAAATCGCGTAGCGGCCGGAGCAGATCGGGCCGGAAATCGATGCCGGTACCGGGTAGCTCCAGTACTTCCCGTGTTTTGGGATCTTCTCCCATAACTGCGAGGTGAGGATTGTGACAGCCTATGCAGAATCCGGCCCTCGCCTGGCTGATATTGGTAAACGACTTCGTGCTGACCAGATTGGTACGCAACGGCGTGCCGTCAACCGCGACTTTCGTGCTGTCCCCATACACCGGACGAAGCAGGCCGCCAGTAAGAAAGTTGGAGGCAGCCTCAAGCCCGTTCATTAAGGGACTTACGTTGCGATAGCCCGCTTTTACCGCGCTGCGAAGCTCGTCATACTGGCGCTGATGACACGGAAGACAGGCTTCGGGGCGCTGATAAGCTCTCGCATTGGCGGGCAGCAAAGGCGCGACGTCGCTTCCAACCTGGCCCAAAAGGAACGGCGAGAATAGCAGAAACGAAAAGAGCGGTTTTCCGCATTCGATCGAGGCCGGCATGATGTTTGAAGCATTCCGATGCAGGTTAAACCGAAAGTATAACAAGCGGAATTGCGTTCGCGCCCTAACCCCGCGCGGTAGGCGGCCTAGTACTTTGGTCATTGTAGCCGCGCCCTGTTCCACGTATCGTTGGCAACACGGAGGCTGTTCATGAATTACCGCGTGTTATTCGTTCCCGCCACAATCCTTTTATATTCGCTGTCCGCTTTTGGCCAGGTCGATTCGCCATTTCAGGTGCGATATGTTTCGAACTTAGTGGCCGGGGATTCGGTCATAAATATTAGCAACACCGGGGCGAGTTCCACGTCCGCGTTCCCGACGCAGAATGGCAATCTATGCGTCAACGTGTACACGTTTTCTCCCGACGAACAGTTGATTTCCTGCTGTTCGTGTCCCGTAACGCCGAACGGGTTGGCCTCGCTCTCGGCGCGTAACGACCTGATCAGCAATACGCTGACGCCGGGCGCCCCACCGCGATTGTCGTTAAGCTTTTAGCCACGACGGGAACCGGGGCGGGGTGCAGCGCGGCTACCGCCGGAGCGGGCGCGAACGCCTTTTTCCAGCAGGGGGCGGGCGGCAACGTTCCGGCTCCCGGCTTGGTGGCGTGGGGTACCGCGCTCCATGCTCTTCCCGTGACCCTTGGAAGCCCCGCGACGACTTTCGGTGTTGCCGAAAGCCCCTTTACTCCGGCAACTCTTAGCGAAGCCGAGCGCGTGCGCATCACGACTCTTTGCGGGTTTATCCAAATCAACGGCAGTGGCTTCGGCATCTGCAAATCGTGCCGGCTCGGCGGCCTCGGCGCCACCAATTCGGAGCTATAAAAGCCGCAGCCGCATCCAGTAAACTGGAGCCATGGCGACTGCTCTTGGTCTTACGATTGAAGATTTCGAGAAGCTTCCCGACGCGCTCGCCCATAACCACGAGTTAGTGGATGGAGAGCTGATCGACGTGTCCGGAAATGTATTAGAGCACAATTGTTTGCGCGAACTTCTGGTGCTATTGCTGCTCCCGTTTGTAGAACAGCACAAACTAGGCAAGATCTTGTCTGAGCACGAGTATGATTTCGACGGCAATGCGCATGGGCCGGACGTTAGCTTTGTCGGCTCTCCCAAATTGCATTTGTTGAGGCGGAAACTGCGCGTGCAGCCGCTCGTTCCCGACTTGGCGATCGAGATCGTTTCCCAGAACGATACCTTCGAAAAGCTTATGAAAAAAGCCAACCGGTACCGCGCGTGCGGCACGCAGGATGTCTGGATTTTTTCCATCGAGACGCGGGAAGCGCTCCGCTATGCCGGCCCGGAGCGCATGTTCCTTGATGAAAACGCCGAATTTTCGTCGGATACTATTCCCGGATTTTCAATCCGCATCGGCGATCTTTTCGACCGTATTTAGCTTTTTCCAAATACTTATCCGAAAACCCGGTCGAAGAATTGCCTCGTCCGCAGCCGGATCTCCTTGAGCTTCGATTCCAGCGATTGATCGTGCGATTGCCCGGGCGTCCACCTTTCGACCAGTTCCGCCAAGACCGCAAGTTGCGATTGCGCCTTGGGAAGGCGTCCGTCGGCGTGCCCGGTCGCGACGCGCATCGCGTGATCGAGCGCGCGGTAAAACGTCGCGGCCTCCCGCAGAAAGTTGGCGTCGTCGCGCTCCAGGTGACCCATCTTCTCCACGATGTCGATCCGCTCGGGCGTGTTCAGCACTTTGAAGAACATCCCCGCGCCCTTTAGCCGCAGATACATAAGCGCGAAGTCGATATCGTAATAACCGCCGGCTCCGGCTTTCAGCGGATTGCGCGCGCTTTGCTCCTTTTCAAGGCGCGCCCGCATTTGCTTCAGTTCGCTCCGGGAACGCCCGTCCTGTCCGTAGCGGCGCCAGTCCACTTCCTGCAATTCGTGCAGAAATCCGGTCGCCCGCTCAACATTCCCCGCGACCGCGCGGGACTTCATATAAGTAATGCCTTCCCAGGCCTCCGCGCTCTTGGCGAAGTAATGCTTATAGAAGCTCTCGGTTTGAACGAGCGCGCCCGCGCGGCCATCGGGACGCAAGCGGGTGTCCACGGTGAAGATCACGCCGGCGCCGGTGTACGCGCCGATTGCGTGGATCATCCGCTCGGCAACTCCCGTCCAGAAGGGCGCTTGGCTCGCGTCGCGATCCGGGAGGATGAAGACCAGGTCGGCGTCGGACGCGAGGTCGAATTCGCGCATGCCCAGGCGCCCCAGCGCGACCACCATCATCTGATCGGCGGGCGTATACGATGCATCGTCGGGCGGTCCGGTCCGGATCGCGTCCGCCAGTGCGATGCGGTAGCTGGCGGCGATAACGGAATCCGCAAGATCGGACGTGCGCTTCAACGTCTTGAAGATCGGCACGCGATGGTGAATGCTATCGCTCTGGATGCGCACCATTTGTTCACGGAAGAATTTCCGCAAAGTGACGGGCTCTTGCGGCGGCTCAAACCCCACGCGGCCTTGCCGGTCTCCAACGGCTCTCGAAACCTCTTCGAGAAGATCGGGATAGCGAATCAACTGATCGGCGAAAAATCGACTGTGCGCGAACAGATCCAAAACGCAAAGCGTGAGCCGCGGGTCTTCATCGAGACGACGCGGCCACTCGCCGCCTTCGACGATCTTTTCGAGGAAATGCTCCAGACGCTCGCGGTTGCCCGGCATGCCCGATATGCTCGACGCATTCACCAAGGCCGCCAGTCCCGGCGCGGTCCGGTCGAGAAATCGGACGAGGTTGGGAGAGGCATGCTCGCCTGTTTCGATATTCTCCGTCTCGTCGGGAGAGGTGGGTCGCCTCGAATGAATCACGCGCTCGTACAATTCCCGCACGGATTCCAGATGGCCGTCGAGCTCCCGCTCCAGGCTGCCGGCGTCGCACGCTCCGCCTTTCACCGTTGCCGGCATCTTGCGCGCGAGGGTATCGAGCGCATCGATATTTTCGGGGAGCGCGTGCGTCTGGCGATCTTCGTCGAATTGCAAGCGGTGCTCCAGGTTTCGTAGAAATTGATATGCCGAGGCCAACCGGCCATACTCTGAATCGGAGAGCAGGTTTTTGTCGCGCAGGCGGAACAGCGCAAAAAGCGTACCGCCGCTGCGAACCCACGTTTCCCGGCCGCCATGCAAACGCTGGAGACACTGGACCAGGAACTCGATGTCGCGAATGCCGCCGGGCGTGAGCTTGATGTCGAGACCGCTCCGATGCGAGCGTTTCAGCTTCTCGCCGATTCGCTCGCGGGCCTCGGACACGCTCTCGATCGTTTTGAAGTCGAGGGTTGTCGAGTAAATCAAAGGCTCGGCAAATTCGAGCAGCTCGCGTCCCAATCCGCGATCGCCCGCGGAAACGCGCGCCTTGATCAGCATCTGCAGTTCCCAGTCGCGCGCCCGGGTTTTGTAATAAGCCTTCGCGCCTTCGAGTGAGTGGCACACTTCCCCGTAGCGGCCGTCCGGCCTCAGCCGGAGATCGACGCGATAGCACATTCCTTTCGCGCCGTAACTGGAAAGCAGCTCCGTATATCGGTTCGCGATCTTCTTGAAAAACTCCGTGTTGCTAATGGGCTGCGCGCCATTCGTCCCGCCGAAGCCGGAATAGAGGAATAGCAGATCTATGTCGGAACTATAGTTCAGTTCTTTACCGCCCAACTTCCCGAGCGATATAACCGAGAAGACGGCCTCCCGCCCATCGGTCGTCGGGACGCCGTGCACGCGCGCAAGTTCGTCGCGAATGCGCTTGTAAGAAACGTGCAAGATGGAATCCGCCAGGTTCGAAAGCTCTTCCGTGACGTCGGAAAGCGACCCGAGACCGAGTACGTCGCGCAACACAATTCGCAATAGCTCCCGGCGGCGAAAGCGCGTCAGGTCGTCGGGGGAGGGAACACCCGCGCGCGCGCCAGCGTTGAGCCACTCGTTCAGACGATCTTCGTATACTTCGGCCGGTCGCACGCGGTGCATGCCGCCGGAGCGCGTGAGTTCGAGCAGCCAATCGGGACTCCGGATTACCGCCTCCGAAAGAAAGCGGCTGTAAGAAAACAGGGTGACGAGATAATTCAGGGCCGTGGAACTGGAGGCCATTTCAGCGAACGCGTCCGCCGCTTCCCGTTTGAACCGCGCGAGGTAATGTAGAGCCCGATCGCGATCGGGAACCGATTCGAGCAGTACGGAAATTGCCGGTACATCGTCGCCGACGGGAGGATGCCAATCAAGCAATCGCTGCATTTAGCGGAAGCGGACGCGGCTTCCAAGGCGATTATAACTTCCCATGCCGGCTATGCCAGAACCGATTCGATAATTATCGAATCGCCGGTATGGATTCGCCCCGCATCGATCGCACGCGCATAGAAACCGCTCAGGGCCCAATGCGCGGACGAGAAGTCGCCCGCCTTCACTTTCGCGTCGAAGATTTCGTGCTTGATCGACGGCCCGTAAATATCCAGCGTGATGCAAGGCACGCGAATCGTCGTGAGTTCGATGAGAGCGGCGCCGATTCTCAGCCGCTCGCCCGGCCGCAGTTGGCTGTAGTCGAGCCCGCGCGTGGTGAAATTTTCCCCGAGCGCGCCATAAAACACCGGGTAGCCTTTGGCTCTTAACTCGTCGATCGTTTCCGATGCGATCAGCAAGACCGCCTTCATCGGGCCGCCATGAAAACGGGGGTGCGCGCAGGAATCGCCTTCCAGGCCATGTGAGGTCAGCGCGGCTTCGGAGACCGGCCGCTTGGGGATGCCGCCACGCGAGACATTAATTTGAATGACGCTCGACGGGCCGCTCATGGGAGTAGTGTATCGGTCTTCGTCGCGGTCACGCGATAATGAAAACGTCATGAACCCAGAACTAAGCCCGATTGACCACGTGGCGATTCCCGTTACAAACATCGCGGCGGCCGTCGATTGGTACACCAGCACCTTCCAATGCCACGTCAAGTATCAAGACGAGACATGGGCGCTGCTGAGTTTCGCCAATATCCGGCTCGCGCTGGTGATTCCAAGCCAGCATCCGGCGCATATCGGTTTCGTAAGCCCCCATGCGGAGCGCTTTGGCGAACTGAAAACCCATCGCGACGGAACCCGTTCGGTTTATATCCAGGACCCGGCGGGCAATCCGGTGGAAGTGCTCGCGAGCGATTCCATGCCGTCTTATAAGTGACGCGAGGACAATTTTGGCATGCGGGCGACCACGCTTATTCCGTTCGGATTCCGATGCGCCGAAAGCCGACGAATATCTCGAATTTGGGGTGAAGTATGTCTGTGTTTTAACGACATTCCAGCCTTATATCGCCGTGCCTATAAGGGCAATTGTCCAGTGATCCCGCGGGATTATCCCGTAACCGTATGTAATCGTACGCTCCGCCTAAGTGTTTTTCCATCCGGTGCCCGGCAGTTGTCGTAGAATTCATTTGGCAGTCGATTTGTACGACCATTCAGGTAAAAGGAGAAACATCGAACATGGAGCGTTCCAAACGGTCCGACGGCATCGTGCCCGCCGCGGAAGCAGTATCGAGCAGTCGTCGTAAATTCTTTTCAGGTTCCGTGAAATGGGCTGGCATGGCCGCCGTGGCAAGCCGGCTTGCCGCGCAGTCAACCCCCGTACCCGCAGGCGACATCGCGATTCTCAATTACGCCCTCACGTTGGAACATTTAGAGGCCAATTTCTATACGCAAGGTCTTAAGACGTTTACCAGCGTGGATTTTGCCAATGCCCAGTTCATGATGGGTTTGGGCGGCCAGATCGGCGGTGACGTTTTCGGATTCCTTTCTCTCATTCGCGATCACGAACAGCAGCATGAGCGTAAGTTAACGAGCGTGATTAAGAGCCTGGGTGGTACGCCGGTCCCGGTATGCACTTATAATTTCGGCTATAAAACCGCAGACGATTTTATCGCCATCGCCATGGCGCTCGAGAACACCGGGGTAATGGCATATGATGGCGCGCTCGGCCAGATTATGACACCTGCGCTTCGTACGGCTGGAGCTACCATCGCGACCGTCGAAGCCAGGCACGCCGCGTATTTAAATCAATTAAACGGCGCGTCGCCTTTTCCGAACGCGTTTGATACACCCATGACGATGGCCCAGATTTTGGCAATTGCCGGTCCCTTCATTACTTCCTGCCCGGGAATGTAAGAACGGAATTGGATAAAGGAGAATACTTATGAAGAAATCATTTGCACGGAATCCGCGCATCGGCAACACCGATCTAAGCAATTCGCGACGGAAGTTTTTGGCCGGCACGGCAACGCTGGTTGGAGCGACGGCATTCGCATCTTCCTTGAACGCTCAGTCGCCGCCTTTGACTCCGGGACCCGCGACCGACTTGGTAGTCCTAAATTTCGCGTTGCGGTTGGAGAACTTGGAAAATGCGTTTTACACCCAAGGGTTGGCTAAATTCGCCGCCACCGACTTCGCCAACGGAGCCTTTTTTGCCAATCTCGGGCCGGCGTCGATGGGGAACGTCTATCAGTATTTTCAGTTGATTCAGATGCACGAAGCCACGCACGTGGCAACGCTCCAGAAGGTGATTACATCTCTTGGCGGAACGCCCGTGCCGCCCGACATGTATAACTTCGGCTACGTGACCGTTGACGATTTTGTGATGTTGGCCCAGTTGCTCGAAAACACCGGCGTTATGGCTTACGATGGCGCCGTGGCGCTGCTCACGAACCCAATGCTTTTAACGGCGGGAGCGACGATCGCGACCGTCGAAGCGCGCCACGCCGCGTATTTGAATCAACTTAATTTTGGGATTCCGTTTCCGCAGGCCTTCGACACGCCGCAATCGATGGCGCAAATCCTCGCCGCGGCGGGACAGTTTATCGTAGGTGGCACTGGGACAGGCACCGGCGGCGGTACTGGTACGGGCACTCCTCCTCCCATGGCAACTGCGCTTACGGTTATGGCAGCGCCGAAGGGTGCCAGCGTAGTGAACCCGACATTGACACTCACCAGCATGGTAGCGGGCGGCACCGCGCCCTATACATACCTCTGGACTACTGCGCTCGGAAGTCTTAACGCCAGCATCAATACTCCTACCTCCGCTTCGACTGGAGTGCAGTTCCTACAGGGACCTGGTAACTATACGTTCAGCCTGATGGTGACCGACTCCACCGGAAAAGTGACCAGCTCGGATACCGCTACCGTGTACTATGGCGGGCGTTAATTAAATATAGGTAGTAAGCGGGACCGCTTCCTCGTGGTCGCGGTCCCGCCCAACATTGACCTTCGGATTCAAACCCTCAGCGCGCTGTTCTTCCTTCCAAACGTTGCGTAAATCGCCAGTCCAATCGCCAGCCACACGAAAAACCTGATCCAGGTTTCGAGTGGCAGCGCCATCATCAGCACCAAGCACATCCCGATCGAGAGCAGAGGGAACCAGGGGCACCCCGGAACGCGAAAGCTCCGGGGACGCTCCGGTTGCTGTTTTCGCAACACCAGCACGCCCGCCGAAACCACGATAAACGCGAACAACGTTCCGATGTTCGATAGATCGGCGAAGGTGCCGATATCCCAAATTCCCGCCGGAATTCCGACCGCGAGCCCCGCAATCCAGGTGCTGATATGCGGCGTCTTGTAAACCGGATGCACTTTCGAAAACGCCTTCGGGAGAAGTCCGTCGCGCGACATCGCGAACCACACGCGCGCCTGGCCGTATTGGAAAACCAGCAGCGACGAAATCATCCCGACGATCGCGCCCACGCCCACCCATTGCCGGATTCTGGTGAACCCGAGCGCCTTAAGCGCATTGGCCACCGGGGCGGCATTGTTAAGCGTCTTGTAGTTGGCGATGCCCGTCAACACCAGCGCGACGGATATGTAGAGCACCGCGCAAACGATGAGCGTGGCAATGATGCCGATGGGCAAATCGCGTTGCGGGTGGCGGCACTCCTCGGCCGCGGTGGAAACGGAATCGAAACCGATGTAGGTGAAAAAGACGATGGCCGCGCCGGTGAGGACGCCGGGGAATCCGTTTGGCATGAACGGGTGCCAGTTTTCCGTTCGCACGGCACGCGCCGCGCCGATCACGAATATAAGAATTGCGGCCAGCTTCACCAGCACCATCGCGTTGTTTGTGTTCGCGCTCTCGCGAACGCCCTTCACCAATATGTAGGACAGGATCAGCAGGATCAGCAGCGCGGAAATGTTGAACCAGCTTCCGGTAAACTGGCCGTCGACGATCATCGGACCCGCGACGATTTTGGGAAGATGCCAGCCGAAAACACTTTCGAGAATGTCGTTGAGATAGGCCGAGAATCCGACCGCCACGGCCATATTGGACACCGCGTATTCGAGGATCAGATCCCAACCGATGATCCACGCGAAAATTTCGCCCAACGTCGCGTACGCGTACGTGTACGCGCTTCCGGCGATAGGAATCATCGAGGCGAGCTCTGCGTAGCACAGCGCGGCGAAACTGCACGCGAGCGCCGTGAGCAGGAAGGAAAGACTGATGCCGGGGCCCGCGCCGGGGCGTCCGATGGTCGAGAGCGCGCTCGAACCGTGCATCAGCAAGTCCAGGATCGGCGCGTGTAGTACGGATTTAAAGTGAAGGGTCTCACCCGCGGCTGCCGTGCCCGTCAGAATGAAAATGCCGGAGCCTATGACCGCGCCGACGCCGAACGCCGTAAGGCTCCAAGGGCCCAGAGATTTGCGAAGCCGCTTATCGGGTTCTTCCGAAGCGGCGATCAGCGCATCAATGCTCTTGGTGCGAAGGAGCGGGTTCACGCGGCTTATTCAATAATGCCGGGCCACAAATGCGGCCCTACCGTTTCCGCTGGCCCTGTACGAGCTTCTTAATCTTCTTCTTATTGGAGCCGCGCGCCACGCCGGAGGCGCGCTTCGCTTTCGGGGCTGCTTTCTTGCGGGCCGCGCGCTTTACTTTCTTTCGTTCTTCAGTGTCGGTGACGTTTTTCGTATTCATTAGGCTGGTTTCAGTCCCGCGTATTTTTCAATTAGCTTCTTGAGTCCGTGGTGCTGGAAACTGACGGTAATCTTCGCGTCGTCTCCATCGCCTTCCCGCCGGACTATGGTGCCTCGTCCGTATTTCGGATGCTCTACTAATGTACCTGTTCGCGCGGGCTTCTTTGGGGCGGGCGGGGCAGAGGGCAGCGGGCGAGCGGCAATGGGCGGTCTCGGCAGGACGGGGGTCTTCATCCCGCGGTCGGCAAAGAACTGCGACACGTTTTCAATCGAATTGTAGGTCTTGCCGGTGTACGGATTGGGGCGCGCCGCTTGCCGCGCTCCATGGCGCTCCTCGTCCGCGGGGCCGGCATCGACAATCAGGTGATCCGGAATTTCTTGCAAAAAACGCGATTTGATGGAGCGTTCCTGTTCGCCTCCGCCGAATCGCCGGCGGTATCGCGCCCAGGATAAGAACAGACGTTTCTCCGCGCGCGTCATCCCGACATAACAGAGGCGGCGTTCCTCTTCCATCTGCGCTTCGGAATTGAGCGAGCGGCTGTGGGGGAACAGGCCTTCTTCAAGGCCCGCGAGAAATACAATCGGGAACTCGAGGCCCTTGGCGTTGTGCAGCGTCAGCAGGGTGACTTGCGAATCGGAATCGACCGAATCGGCGTCGGCCACCAGCGCCGCGTGATCGAGAAATTCGGTAACGCTTTCGCCGCGCTCCACGGCTTCGGCGGCGGCATTCACCAATTCATCGAGGTTCTCAAGGCGGCCCTGGGACTCCGGCGTATTCTCCTGTTCGAGCATTGTCCGATATCCGGTGCGATCTTCGATCGACCGTAGCGCGAGATTGAGGGGCATGGCCGCGGCGGCGTCCGCGAGATCCTGCAAAATCGCGCGGAAAGAGGCAAGCGCCGATTGCGCGCGGGAAGCGAACAGCCGGTCGTCGAGCATGCGCTCGATCGCTCCGTAAAGGCTGAGATCGTGCTCGAGCGCGTAACGCTCGATCTCCTCCACGGTGGTCCTTCCGATCCCGCGCGCGGGCGTGTTTATAACGCGCAGAAGGCTGATGGAATCGGATGGCGAAACGGCAAGCTTCAAGTACGCGAGGATATCTTTCACCTCGGCGCGTTGATAGTAACTGAAGCCGCCGACGACGAGATACTTGCGGCCGTACCGCCGCAGCGCTTCTTCGATCTGGCGCGATTGAAAGTTCGTGCGGTAAAGAACCGCAACGCGGTAATCCGGGTGCTCGCGAAGCAGCTTCTCGATGGTGTCGGCGATGAAAAGCGCTTCGTTCTCCGCGTCGTAGCCCCCGTATAAAGTGAGTGACTGGCCGGGCCCCGAATCCGTCCAAAGCCACTTGCCCTTGCGCTCTTTGTTGTTCGCGACCAGCGCGCTCGCCGCTTCCAGAATGTTTTTCGTCGAACGGTAATTTTGCTCCAGACGGATGGTCGCCGCCCTTGGGTAATCTTTCTCGAAATCGAGAATATTACGAATGTCCGCGCCGCGCCAGCTATAGATCGACTGGTCCTCGTCGCCCACCACGCAGACGTTATTGTGCGACTGCGAGAGCAACCGCATCAATTCATACTGGCTACGGTTGGTGTCCTGATACTCGTCGATCATGATATAGCTGAGGCGGCGGTTGTAAGCGTCGCGCGTGTCCTTATCGTGATGGAGCAGCCGCACGGTTTCAAGCAGCAGGTCGTCGAAATCGAGCGCGTTCGCCTGGCGGAGAGCCTTCTCGTACTCCTCGAAAATAACCGCGACTTTGGTCATCTTCGGGTCCTTCGATTCGCCGTAGAGATCCTGAGGCGTCTTCTTGGCGTTCTTCGCATTTCCGACGAGCGAGAGCGCCGCGCGGTGCGGCATGAATTTGTCGTCGAGACCCAGCCGGCGGTAGGCGGATTTGATGATGGCGAGCTGATCGTCGTCGTCGTAGATGGAGAATTTGCGATTGAACCCGGGGCGGATCTGCGCCAGCGGATCGCCGTCCTTGCGGAGGAGGCGCACGCCGAACGAGTGGAACGTCGCGAGCGTGGGGGTGCTCGAAAGCTCTTCATCGGCGAGAAGCGAGACGACACGCGAACGCATTTCGGCCGCGGATTTATTCGTGAAAGTAACGGCGAGGATGGATGAAGGCGGAACTCTCTTGGCGCTGATGAGGTGTGCGATGCGATGCGTAATGACACGCGTCTTGCCGCTTCCGGCGCCGGCCAAAATGAGCAGCGGACCTTCGGTTAGGGCGACAGCTTCGCGCTGTTGCGGATTGAGGCCTTTCAGGAAATCCATGAGGACGGGAGACAACAATTATTGTAGCGTCACCAATCCCCGGACCACCGGAGCTTGGCTATCGCTTCAATGTGGAAAGTCTGCGGGAAGAGATCGATCAATGTGAGCCGCTCGAAGCAATATCCCGCGGCGATTAGCGCGGCGAGGTCGCGCGCGAGCGTCGCCGGATCGCAGGCCACGATCGTAATCGCTCGCGGCTTCAATTGCGCCAGGCGGCTCACCACGTGCTTTCCCAGACCTGAGCGAGGCGGGTCGGCCAAAACGAAGTCCGGCGGGCTCTCTAAATTCGAAAGGTACGCATCCACGCCGCTCGTTTCGGCTTGGATGGGAACGCGCGCGCGCTCCGCGTTGAATAGCAAATCGCGCACGGCTCCGGAGCCGGATTCGACGGCCGTAACCTTCGCGAACCGCCGCGCTAACGGCAGGGAAAAGAAACCTACTCCGGCGTATAAGTCGAGCGCCGTTTCGCCTTCCGCGCCTTGCAACGAGATGTCGATCGTCCGTTGCACCAGGAAACGATTCACCTGGAAAAACGATCCACGACTCACCCGGTACTCGCCGTAATCGAGCGCCCCCGGAACCAGCGTGGGAATCTCCTCCGCGCACCATTCGAAAAAGCGGCGCGCCACCGGTTGAGCGGTTTCGAGCACGTTCAACTGCGTCTCCGCCTCATTCGTGAACAGCTCCAAGGCGCCGATGAACTTGGGCCACCTTCGGTCGCGGATCATGCGCGCGAGCGCCTGGATACCCGCGTTGATCGCGGGCGAACCGATGGGGCAGCGGTCGATCGCGCACAGCTTGTGCGATCGCGCTTGCACGTAGCCGATCTTCCGGTCCTGGATATGCAACTGCACGCGATTGCGATAGGCCCACGGTTCGGCGCTTACCACTTCGAACTTCTCCGGAAGCGCGATCTTGCCCACGCGCCGCAATGTTTCGATGAGAATTTCCCGCTTGATTTGAAGCTGACGCTCATACGTCGCGTGCTGATAATGGCAGCCGCCGCACTTGCCGAAATAAGGGCAAGGCGCGCTCACGCGATCGGGGGATGCGTTCAGAACATTCAGCAGTTTCGCCCGCAGCACGCCGGACTGCGCGCGATCGGGCTCAACGCGCGCCATTTCGCCGGGCAGCACGAATGGGGTCAGGACTACTTGCCCTTCGCGGCGGCCGAGGCCTTCGCCGCCGTACACCATCTTCTCGATTTCAATTTCAAAAGGCTCGGTTTGCATGTGCTGTTACGATATGGATTCCGCCACTTCATGAGAGCACGCGTCCTGTCCGGCGTCCAACCAACCGGCAATTTGCACATCGGAAATTACCTGGGCGCGTTGAGCAATTGGGTCAAACTTCAGCACGATTACGAGAGCATTTTCTGCATCGTGGACCTGCACGCGGTCACGGCCTATCAGAAGCCCGAAGAGTTGCGCGCGAAAATCCTGGAGATCGCGGGGCTGTTTCTCGCCGCCGGCATCGATCCGGAACAGTCGAGCGTCATGGTGCAATCCGCGGTGCCCGCGCATGCGGAACTGGCCTGGATGCTGACCTGCGTCACGCCGATGGGCTGGCTCGGCCGCATGACGCAGTTCAAAGCGAAATCGGCGGCCCAGGAGACCATTGGCGATGGGGTGTTTCAATATCCCGTCTTGATGGCCGCGGATATTTTGCTGTATCAAGCGGCAATCGTGCCCGTGGGAGACGATCAATCGCAGCACCTCGAGCTGACGCGCGATATTGCGCAACGCTTCAACTCGATCTACGGCGAAACGTTCACGATGCCCGAAACCAAACTGCCCGGCGTTGGCGCGCGCGTGATGGGGCTCGACGATCCATCGGTGAAGATGAGCAAATCGGCCGCGGGCGCTGGACATGCGGTGGCGCTGCTCGATCCGCCCGAAAAGATTCGCAAGACGATCTTGCGCGCCACGACGGATTCGAATCCCGCGGTCGATTTCGAGAATTTAAGCTCGGGCGTACGGAATCTTCTGGATATTTATCAAGCCTTCAGTGGCGAGAGCACGGCGCAGTTCGGCGGGATGCGCTATGGCGATCTTAAGAAGAAACTCGCCGAGGCGGTGATTGCGCGCCTGGAGCCGTTTCAGAAGCGATACCGGGAGATAGCATCGGAGCCGGGCTACGTCGAAGGCGTGCTGCGCGATGGGGCGGCGCGCGTGACGCCGATTGCGAATTCGACGGTGGAGTTGGTGAAGCGCCGCATGGGGTTGTACACGAGCTAAACGGAAACCGCGCGCGAACTCTCGGCGTCAGAAGCTCTTGGTATCCGCCGTGCATAACCCGATCGCAAAGCTTGCCGTGATCCTGTCCGCCGCAGCGATCCTTCTCTACGGCTATGCTCAAGGCCCAGACGCCGGTCTCGCGGGCGTGCCTGGTGAGTTGGGTACCTGCACGGGTTGCCATTCCGGCGGCTCGGGAACCGGGAACGTCAAGATCTCATTCCCCAACGGAAACAACTACACGCCGGGTGTTCAGCAGCACTTGACGCTGACCGTCACGGACTCGGCCCAACGGCGTTGGGGCTTTGAGATGACGGCACGGCAATCCACCAACACGCAATCCATGGCCGGCTCGTTTACGCCCGGGGCGGACGGATACACGCAATTGATCTGCTCGCAGGCCGCGTTCAAGACTGAAAGCTCGAGCTGCTCACAGGCCTTGCCGCTGCAGTATATCGAGCATACCTTGCGGGGAACGCAGAACGGTACCAAGGGAGCGGCCAGCTTTCAGTTCGATTGGACGCCTCCGTCGACCAACGCCGGAAATATAACTTTCTACGTTGCCGCGAATGCCGCAAACGGCGACGGTAACACGGGCGGGGATCATATCTACACGGCACAGGCCACGCTGACTCCGGCCGTGGCCGGCAATCAGCCAACGATCACCGGGGTCGTGAACGGAGCTGGATTTCAGAACGGAATTACGGCGGGATCGTGGGTTACGATTCAGGGCGGCAACTTGGCCGGGACCAGCCGCACCTGGACCAACTCGGAAATCGTGAATGGGCAACTGCCAACGCAACTGGATAACGTGAGCGTCACGATTGACGGGCATCCCGCGGCCGTGTACTACATCAGCCCAACTCAGGTTAACGTGGAGGCGCCTGGCGACTCTAACCAAGGGCCAGTCAACGTGCAGGTCAGCTTCAACGGCGCGGTGAGCAACTCATTTACGGCGCAGTTGATCTCGCAAAACCCGGCATTCTTTTTGTGGTCCGGCAAGTACGCGGTAGCCACGCGGCAAGACTACAGCCTGGTTGGTCCCGCGTCGCTGTTCCCGGGCTCGAGTACTCCCGCCAAACCCGGCGATGTCGTCATATTATGGGGCACGGGCTTTGGCGCGACCACGCCGACGGCCCCGTCGCTCCAACTCGTACCATCCACCAGCTTGTATTCGGTCGTGAATCCTCCGTCGATCACCGTGGGTGGTTTGCCCGCCACCGTGTATGGCGCGGCTTTGGCTCCCGGATTTGCCGGGCTCTACCAGATCTCAATACAGATTCCGCCGGCAGTCGGAAGCGGCGACCAGATCGTGGTGGCGCAACCCGGAGGAGTGGCATCGCCGAACGGTGTATTTGTTGCCGTCCAGTAACCTGAAATGCCTTCCAGGGAATAGAAGGCGAAATCCCGAGTGTAATGCCAGCGACTCTCGATTTGACATAATATCCCTTATCGGAAGCTAGCCGACTCAGCCCTTCCACTCCCTTTCCAGCATTCCGTAAACCGCCAAGTCCAGGAAATGGTCGTAGAGCCATTCCGCGTCGCGCAAAACTCCTTCGCGGGTGAAACCCAAGCGCTTGGGAATGGCGCAACTCCGGTGGTTCCCGGTGGCGCAACGGATTTCGATACGATTGAGCCCGAATTCGCGAAAACCCAAGTTAACCATCGATCTTGTGCAAGCCGATCGCCCCCAACAGTTCGCCGTCGATCCAGATCCCCGCATTCAAGCCGTCGCCCCGGCCATACATCGCGAGAACTTCGCCGATGTGCTTGGCAGTGTCTTCAGAAGAACGCGAACCGTCCACCCAGGGAAGCCATTGGCGCAGATGGGCCCGATTGCGATCGATAGCGCGAAACAAGGGCTCAGCGTGCGAGGGCTCGAGCAGCCGCAATTCGACCGAATCGCCTACGCGAAGCCGGAACTGAGATGTGGCCGTCCCGACCCTAAACATCTTCCCTCATGCAGATTAGCAAAATATTTTGCGATCTTAATCGCGGTTTTAGCGTATCCGCTTGCGGGAGGTATTCATGATCAAGACTTTGACGCTTCTGATGGCGGCCGCTCTTGTCCCGGCGTTTGGGCAGGGGTTGGATCTCAGCAGCCTGGACAAGCTAGGCGCGAGCGCGACGTCCAGCACGAACGTTACGCTCGATAAAGACAAATTGCAAACGGCGCTTCAAATGATGCCGGAAAAAGGCAAGGACGCGGCGCAAACCCGCAAGATGCTTGGCGGTTTGAACAGCTTGGCCGTCCGCACATTTGAGTTCGCCAAACCGGGCGCGTATAGCCTGGCGGATTTAGAACCGATCCGGGCGCAATTGAAAGACCCCGGCTGGTCGAAGATCGTCGAGGTTAAGGAGAAGGACGAGACAGTGGAGATCTACATGCGGAGTGGCGCGAACAAGGGGTTTGCCGTGATCTCCGCCGAGCCAAAAGAACTGACCGTGGTGGGTATCGATGGAGCGTTTGAGTTTACCAACATGGCCGATCTTGCGCTCATTCCGAAAGTGACTTCCACGATTCAGTTTCACGGCCGGGAAGCGGGCCGAGCGAAAGGCAACTGAATAATTTGAATGGCGGAATGGAGGACATGCTGCATGCCCGCGAAATACCCAGCCGAGATCCACGCCCTCTTTCGCGACGCATTCAATGCTGGAGATCTTGAATCGTTGGCGGTTCTATATGAGGCAAGCGCAGTGCTGGTTGTCGATGGCAAGCTAATGGCAGGCCAGCCGGCCATACGAAATGCCTTGAAGTTTTCTCGCCAGTCGCGCTCGGATGACGCTTGAAACGCGCGCCGTTTTCAAGTCCGACGAAGAAGGTCTGGCGGTGCTCCACGGCGATTGGGCTCTGGATCCTTCGGCACCGGCGGGAGTCGCTACGCGGGGGATGAGCACCGAGCTGGTTCGAAGGCAGCCGGATGGCACTTGGCTTTTTGTAATCGATAATCCCCATACTCCGGAGCCGGAATTTCTCACTCCAAGAGATCCGGTTGCTCCCGAGCGATCCGGGACCACAGCGGTTGAAACTGAAACCACCCCGCCATATGGCTGCCCAGCTGTCCGCGCGTCAACAACGCGCTCTCATGGCCGATCTTGATTGGCTTGCCCGCCGCTTCGGCCATCAGTTGAGCCTGGCAACTGCGCTCCATTGTGATAAACCACCATGCCGCCTCATCCACCGTTTGCCCCGCGGTTAGCAGGCCGTGGTTTTGCAGGATCACCGCTTTTCCCTGCCCCAACGCCTTCGCGATCCGCTCGCCTTCCGAAGCGTCGTATACGATGCCGGTGAAATCCGCGAATAATCCATGATCTTCGTAGAACGCGCACGCGTCCTGCGTGATGGGGTCGAGCAGCCGACCTAGGGACGACCATGTTTTTCCGTAGATTGAATGCGCGTGGGCCGCGGCCACCACATCCGGCCGGGCGTCGTGGACTTGCGAATGGATCGCGAACGCCGCGCCGTTCACCGGATGTTTTCCCTCCACAACCTCGCCGCGACGATCCACCAGAATCAGGTCCGAAGCGCGGATCTGGCCGAAGTGCATGCCGAAGGGATTCACCCAAAAGCAATCGGTGCGTTCGGGATCGCGCGCGGTGATGTGTCCCGCGACGCCTTCATCGAAGCCGAATCGCGAAAATAAGCGGAAAGCGGCGGCCAAGCGCTCCTTGCGATGCCGCCTTTCTTCTTCCACGGTGGCGAACGCGGGCGGAGCAGGCTGGCTCGCAAGTTTCGTCGCGGACTGGGTCGCTGATTGGGCCATCCGCACATTCTAACGCACGCGAGTCGCTTCGACCGAGTGTTACACGTCAAAATTCACGAGGTTACCGTTTGCGAGCATGATCGACTGCGGGGTACCAGAAAATACCTGGTTCCCGCAAGGCCATAACACGAAGCGTAGTGCCGGAAGGGTACTCGAAATAGATCAGCAATTCACCATGCGCGCTGCCCGCGTCGTGAATTGTAAGTGAACCTTTTCCAATTGAAACCAAATCCCGGTTCCAGTTCGCTATTGCCTTGGGAGGGCGGACCGGCAGACTACTGGGCATTTCAGTTGCGGAGAAACGCTACATCGCCGATCAGAGCGCGGGCCGGCATGCCGTCTTGCACCCGTCCGGCAAGAGTCCACTTACTATCCGGGAGCAGTCCTTCCAATACGATATTGAAATCGGCGGAGGGTTGATCGATAACGATCGGGTCGGATTTCCAGTGGCCCGCATACTGGCTTTGCGCCAACGCTTGCGAGGCCGCCATAACCAGAATAACCAGAAACATCGCCGACGAGGCCGCTAACCGTGCCGTTCGCACATTCTATAATGAAAGTTCCACCCCAATATTTTGGAAGATTACATCCACATCCGTGGAGCGCGCGTCCATAACCTGAAGGACATTTCGCTCTCGATTCCGCACAACCAGATCACCGTAATCACGGGTGTTTCCGGTTCGGGCAAGTCGTCGCTCGCTTTCGATACGATTTACGCCGAGGGACAGCGGCGCTACGTGGAATCGCTTTCGGCATACGCCAGGCAGTTCCTCGAACGCATGGAAAAGCCCGATGTGGACGACATCGATGGCATCGCTCCGGCAATCGCGATCCGGCAGAAGAATACCAGCCGGAATCCGCGCTCGACGGTGGCGACTTCGACCGAGTGCTACGACTTCATGCGCCTGCTGTACGCGCGCGTGGGGCAGACATTTTGCCCCGCGTGCGGGAAGCGCGTCGAAAAGGATACGGTGGATGCGGTCGCCCAGCAGCTCCTCGCGCTACCCGAAGGCTCGCGTTGGTACGCGCTGTTTCCGGTCCTCGGAGCGGACTTAAAAGAGCGCCTGTTCGACCTGCGGAAGAAAGGCTTCAACCGCCTGTTTCAGAATCAGCGCATCTTTGAATTCTCCACTCCCGAGTCGCTGCTCGAACTCGATTTCAGCCGTCCGGTGTTCGTGCTCGCCGACCGAATCTCGATCGGTCCCGACCTTCATCAGCGGCTGGTGGATACGACGGAGGTTTGCTATCGGGAGTCGGGCGAAGTCATTTTCGAAAACGCGGCCACACGCGAGACTACAGGCGAGCGAATCCGTTTCAGCGAAAGCTTCTCCTGCAAGACGTGCAACACCAAGTTCCGTGAGCCGGAGCCGACCCTGTTCAGCTTCAACAGCCCGGCGGGCGCCTGTCCCCGCTGCCAGGGCTTCGGGAACACCATCGATTACGACATGAATCTCGCGATTCGCGACCGGTCTCTCTCGCTCCAAGCCGGCGCGATTGAGCCGTGGACCAAGCCGAAGGGCGCGGAATGGTATCGCGATCTGCGGAAATCCGCAGCGGGCAAAGTTCGTTTTGACGTTCCGTTTTGCGATCTGACCGAAGCCGAGCAGAATGTGGTTTTCGACGCCGTCCGCGAGTTCTTTGCATACCTCGAAACGAAAAAGTACAAGCTCCACGTGCGCGTGTTTCTGAGCCGGTATCGCGGCTACGCGCAATGCCCCGAGTGCCGCGGTGCGCGCCTGCGCAAAGATGCTCTTAATGTGCGCGTGGGTGGAAAAACGATTGCCGAATCCGTGCGGCTCAATATCGCCGAGGCACAGGCTTTCTTCGAGGGGCTTCATCTCACGCCGGAAGAAACCGCCATCGCCGATAAGATCCTGGTCGAAATCCGGCAGCGGTTGAAGTTCTTGAACGATGTGGGGTTGGATTACCTGACGCTCGACCGGCTCGCTTCCACGCTCTCGGGCGGCGAGGCGCAACGCATTCAGCTTGCGACGTGCCTGGGATCGCGGCTGGTTGGCGCTTGTTACGTGCTCGACGAGCCTTCGATCGGGTTGCACAGCCGCGACACCGGGCGGCTGATCCACATCTTGAAAGAACTGCGCGAAATTGGAAACACGATCATCGTGGTCGAGCACGACCCGGAGGTGATGCGCGCGGCGGATCACATCGTCGATCTCGGGCCGGGCGCCGGCGAGTTGGGCGGTAATGTAATCTTCGACGGCTCCTTCTTGAAGCTGTCGGCGAATGGCTCCGGATCGCTTACTGGCAAGTATCTGCGCGGCGAACTGCAAGTATCGAAGCCGCGCGAGCCGCGTAGGATCGATCCCCGCCGCGTGCTTCGCTTTTCCGGCGCGCGATTGCACAACCTGAAGAATATCGACGTGGAGATTCCGCTCGGCGTCATGGTGGTTATCACGGGCGTGTCAGGATCGGGCAAATCGACATTGGTACACGATGTGATCTATCGTTCGTTACAGCGCGGGCAAAACGGGCAATCGGGCGAGTCCTCCGAATCGCCGGAAGAGCTCGAGCCGGTGATGACCTGCATGGGCGTGGAAGGCGCCGAACGGCTTTCCGAGGTGGTGATGATCGATCAATCGCCCATCGGCCGCACGCCGCGCTCGAATCCGGTCACTTACATTAAGGCGTTCGATTTGATTCGCGGCCTCTTCGCCTGCACCAGGGAAGCCGAAAAGCGCGGCTACACGGCGGGCCATTTCTCGTTCAACATCCCCGGCGGAAGGTGCGAGGTTTGCCAGGGCGATGGCACCGTCACGGTGGAGATGCAATTTCTCGCGGATGTCGAACTCATCTGCGAAGAATGCAAAGGCACGCGGTACAAATCGAGCATCCTCGATATTCGATACAACGACCTGAACATCCACGATGTGCTTCAGCTTACCGTGGACCAGGCGATCGAATTCTTTCGCGAGGCTCCGAAGCTCGCGGCGCGATTGCGCGTTTTGGCCGATGTGGGATTGGGTTATTTGCGGCTGGGCCAGTCCGCAACGACGCTTTCGGGCGGAGAAGCGCAGCGGGTCAAGCTGGCGTCGCACTTGATGCAGTCGACTTCCGCTGGAATGCTTTACATCTTCGACGAGCCCACCACCGGCCTGCATTTCGACGATATCGCAAAGCTGCTCTCCGCCTTCGAGCGATTGATTGAGAACGGCGGAAGCCTGCTGGTGATTGAGCACAACTTCGACGTGATTCGCGCCGCCGATTGGGTCATCGACATGGGGCCGGAGGGCGGCGACCGGGGCGGAACCATCGTGGCTACGGGCACGCCAGACGAGATCGCACAGGTCGAGCGTTCCCACACGGGGCGGTTCTTGCGGCGGTCGTTAAACCTGTCGCTAAACTAAAGCCATGTGGTGTTCCGCCACGATATTCCTATTTCTGCTGCTTCAAGCAGCCGATCCCATCTCGGAAGGCATGAAAGCGCTTGACGACAATCGCCTCGATCGCGCCGTCCAGCTTTTCACGCAAGCGATAGCCGCCAATCCGAACGACTACAGTGCGCATTTCAATCTCGCGCTCGCTTACAGCTTGCTAAACAAGGACGCCGAGGCAATTCCGGAATATCGGAAGACGCTGGAGATCGAGCCGGATCTCTATCAAGCACATCTGAATTTGGGAATGCTGCTCCTTCGGGATAAACAACCGAAAGATGCCTTGACCCCGCTCGAATTCGCGGCCGCCCGGAAACCCCTTGAATTCCGTCCGCAGTTCTACGCGGCGGAAGCCGAGCTCGGAGCCGATGAGTTTGAAAAGGCGGAGGCGCACTATCAGACCGCCTTGACGGCCAATCCGAAATCCGCGGCCGCCGAGCTTGGCTTGGGCCGTTCCCAAGTCAAACAGAACCGGCTCGCGGATGGCGCACTCCATATCCGCAAAGCGGCGGAAATGGATCCTGCGTTTCGCGACGGCCTGCTCGAACTCGCCGCCGGTTTCGAAAAGGCCGGGAAGACCGCCGACGCCATCGCGATATACGAACAGTTCCCCTCCAACCCCGGCGCGCAGGAACGGTTGGGCGAATTGCTGATCGAATCGAAGCAATTCGCGGAAGCCATTCCCCGGCTTCAAAAAGCTGTCGCGCAGTCGCCTACTTCGGCCAACCGCTTGGCGCTTGCCACTGCGTACCGCATGAATAAGGAGCCGCAAAAAGAGATAGCGGAGCTCCAGAAAGCCGCGGCTTCCGATCCCGCGAACTACGACCTGCGCATGATTCTCGGCCGGACCTTGCGGGATGAACGGCAACTCGGACCCGCGGCCGCCGAGTTTTCTCAAGCCGCCAAGATCCAGCCGCAATCGAAAGAAGCGTGGAACGAGCTTGCGGGCGTTCTGATCGTGAAACAGGATTACGCGCAGGGTCTCGCCGCGCTCGACCGCGTGAAGGCGCTGGGCGAGGAGTCGCCCGGCGACCATTATCTGCGCGCGATCACGCTCGACAAGCTCAAGCAATTGAAGCCCGCGCTCGAGAGCTATCAAAGATTTCTGGCAACCGGCGAAGGCAAATTTCCCGACCAGGAATTCATCGCGCGGCAACGAGTGCGAATTATTCAGAAGGAGCTGAGTAAGAAATGATCAAGCCGGCTCTCTGGATCGCCGCCCTTCTTTGCGGCGCGCTTTATGCCGACGTAGGGGCGGTGAAGGCGGAGCCGAATTTGGAGAAGCGCGCGCGGCTCGCGCTCACGGACGCGGCGGACGTGCTGACAACCGCGCAAAGCGATTACGATAAGGGCGATCGCCCCGGCGCGCAAGCCGCTTTCATGGAAATGCGCGAGTTGGTGGAGGTGGCGCAAAGCGCGCTCGCTGAAACGCATAAGAGTCCGGTCCGCAGTCCCAAGCATTTCAAGAATGCGGAAGTGAAATCGCGCGAACTGCTGAAGCGGATCGAAGGCTTTGAGCAAAGCATGGATTTCCAGGACCGCGACCTCATCGAGCCGGCGAAAACGAAAATTCAGGAAATCCACGACGCTTGGCTGCTCGGCATCATGGGGCCGAAAAAATGAAAAAGCAATGCCTGGTTCTGTTTCTGCTCCTCTTCCCGCTTTGGGCCGCGCCGTTGTTGCGGGCGGATCGCGATTTTTTAACCGCCGACGAGACCGATCAAGTGCGCGAAGCGCAGGATCCCAACGACCGAATGAAGCTTTATATCCAATTCGCGCGGCAACGGCTCGATCAAGCGCAACAGTTGCTCGCGAAAGATAAGCCGGGGCGCTCGATCCTGGTGCACGATTTATTGGACGATTACAACAACATCATCGACGCGATCGATACGGTCTCGGACGACGCGCTGAAGCGCAAGCTTTCGATTCAAATTGGCCTCGCGGCGGTCGCGGATGGCGAAAAGCCGATGCTGGCGGCCTTGCGAAAGATTGAGGACGCCCATCCCAAGGACATCGCGCGATACGAGTTCGTGTTGAAGCAGGCGATCGAAACGACCAACGACAGCATCGATTTGGCCGGCGCCGACCTCAGTAAACGCGCGACCGATGTGCTTGCCAAGGAAGAGAAAGAGAAGAAAGAACGAGAGGCCGCGATGACGACGGAGGACAAGGAAGAGAAGAAAGCGGCCGCGAAAAAGGTTGAAGGTCCGCGAAGCGGGCGCAAGCCTCCGACGTTACTGCGAAAGGGCGAAGAGGTCAAGCCCTAGTATCATCGCCCTATCATCGCGCATCGTCGCGCGGGTGCAGATACCAATCCAGAATGTCCGCCTCGTTGCTCGCTTGGGGCTCGCGCGCCGCGTCCGGATGCGTATCCCGGAAGCGCTTCAACATGAGCTGCCGCATTTGCGCCGCCGTATCGCGATTTTCTTTCACTGCGTTGTGAAACTCGCCCGGATCGTTCTTCAAGTCGAATAGAATTTCATACCTTCCGGGCGTGGGGTGATCCGTAACATATCCATCCTGGCGCTCGCGCTTACCGGAGCAATATATATATTTCCAGTCGTTTGTCCGGATGTACGCTTCTTCGTTCTCCAGGTACTCGCTGAAAATGTGATCGCGCGCCTGAACCGGCGTGCCCTCCAAATAAGGGCGCAAGCTTCGTCCATGCCGAATCGGCAGCGCTTTGAGATCCATCAGATCGACTATGGTCGCGGGCACGTCGACATGCTCCGTCAATTGATTCACAACGCCGGGACGAATGCGGCCCGGATAGCGCATCATCAGCGGAACGCGTAGCGCGGGGTCGTACCCGCAGTGCTTCTCGAAACGGCCGTGCTGCCCGAGATCGTAGCCGTGGTCGGCCGAGTACACGACAAACGTATTTCGATCGAGATTCAACTCGGTCAGCTTTCGCAGCACCTGTCCAATGTTGCGATCCAAGTACTCGACCGAGGTGTAGTAGGCCGCCGCAATTCCTTGTTTGTCGGATTCACTTAGATCGCGAAAAACAATCGGGATCTGCCACGCATCCTCCGCCCCAACAACCGGCGGACGAAAAGTCCCAGCTCGAAACTTGTCGCGATATTCGAACGGGAAATCGTACGGCGAATGCGGCTCGAGGAAACTCACCCACAACGCGAAAGGCGTGTCTTTGTGCCGCTCCAGGAATTGCCCGGCATGCCGGAGTTGAAAGCTGGCGCGCATGTCGTCCTCATGGCATGGATAAGGCAACTTATCGGCGTTCAGCCAGATCCGCGCGGGGTCTTTGAACGGCTTCCACGGCGGCTTGACGGGAGTGCCGGGCGGCAACGGCCGTGGAGTCGCCTCCTTCCGCCAATCGCGTGTCAGCACGTCTTCCGTGTGCACGATGTCAAAGCCGTGCATCCCCGGAGCGCCCGGTTTATTGAAGTGCATTTTGCCGAAAACGGCGGTGGTGTAGCCTGCCTCGCGGAATTGTTTCGCCAGCGTTGGCTTATCCTCGGCGAGCGGAGTCGGCAGGCGCGTGACGCCGGCCATGTGCGGCAATTGGCCCGTGAAAAAACTCTGGCGCGATGGCGTGCACACCGGCGAATTGCAATAGTGCCGCGCGAAACGGGCACTCTCGCCCGCGAAACCGTCGAGATTCGGCGTGCGCGCGAGTTTGTTTCCGTCGGCCCCCAACACGTAGCCGGCGTGGTCGTCGGCGAGGATGAAAAGAAAATTCGGCTGGCGGCGTGCAGCGCCTTGGGTCTGCGCGGATGAAATTACGGCAGAGCTCAAGCCCCCCAGCACTGTCCGGCGCGAAATCATTCGACTCGGCTGTGACTCGGCAAACATCCCGCTAATTGCGCGGCCCGATCTTTTCCGTTCTGCCCGCCAGCGGCTGCACCGCCGAACCTCCGCACACCGCCACGCCGGTCTTGGTCAGCGCATTGAGAAAATTTTGAAACATGGCATAGAAAACCTGTTCCGTGATCGGCTGCTTGCCCGGTAATCGGAAAGTCGCGGGCAACTCCTTCGAGATGCGCACCCGCACGGAGTTCCCCTGGCTCTTGCCGGAACGGTCGCGTTTGTTGGCCATCGACATCGGCGTCTGCATCACGCCTCCGGTGCGGCCATCCACGTAAAACTGGCATCGCGAAAACCAGCCCAAGTTAGCGGGGTCGGCCGCATCGAACAGGAGCAGCGGGCCCTGCCGCCCGGGCGCCGTCAGGTCCAGACAGATGCTGCGCGCGGACTCCTTGACCTTGCTCTCGAACCCCGCGTCTTTCGCCACGCCGTGGACGGTGTCGGCGTCCAGCTCGAGTAAGATCAGTTTGTGCTGCCCTGCCTGCAAGACCTGCATGAAGAGGCTATTCTATCAGCCGCAACCGTTTACGCTCGCCAATTCGCCGCCAGCGGCTCGGCGATGTAGGTGAAATATCCGGCCCACTTTTCAATTTCGTGTCCGCAATGACAACGCAATGTATCGCAGATCTTCACGTTCGAAGCTTCATAGTGAATCATCCACTTCTGCCCGCATGGACAATCCTGGGTGTGGTGCTCGAATGTCATTGACGCTCACCGCTCCATCGGCGAAAGGCTCGGGAAACTTTAGGGATTTCGCCCGAATCGCGCCTGACGATTGTTCGGGAATGCGAGCGACGCCTTCGGTCATCCAACAGTCCTTATAAGGCTCTTCCTTCTGCTTCCCGAGCGCGAACACGAAAACGGCGGGCGCGCCGTCGACGTCGATCAATCTCACCCGCTGCTCCGCGCGATCGCCGGTAATCTGAATCGGACTGAACTCCGCGCTCCGGTGATTCAGCAGCGGCCGGTAGAGCGGATTCGTTACGAGCAGCACGAATTTTTCGATGGGGCCGGTCGCGGCGCGATTGCCCGGCGATGCAAACGCGAACGCTTTGCGGATGCCGGAATCCATAGTGGGCGTATCGTTTTTTTGAAACGCCGCGAGTTGGATCTTGATTACTTGAGCGGGCGTGAGCTTGGGGCTGGGTTCTTGCGGGAATGCCGAGGCGGCAAGAGCCGCGAATATTGCGGCGATTTGGCCGCCGCTCATGCCATCACCGTGTCGCCTTCGCCCGGCGCCAGAAATAAATTTTCCTCCAGGCCATGCTGCTTGGTATAGAGGTCGTAATAACGCCGCCTCAGCGCGTAAAGGGACTCATGGGTTCCGCGCTCGACGATGCGGCCCCCTTCCACCACCAAAATTTGATCGGCGCGGCGAATCGTCGAGAGCCGGTGCGCGATCACAAACGTCGTTCGGCTCCGCATCAGATAGCCGAGGCCTTCCTGGATCAGGGCTTCCGATTCGGAATCGAGGCTGGACGTGGCTTCGTCGAGAATGAGGATGCGTGGGTCGGCGAGGATCGCTCGCGCGATCGAGACCCGCTGCCGCTGCCCGCCAGAGAGCTTCACGCCCCGTTCGCCAACAACGGTCTCGTACTGTTTTTCGAAGTCCTCGGCAAATTCGTCCACGCGCGCGATGCGGCAGGCTTCCAGAATTTCCGCTTCGGTGGCGCCCGGGCGCGAGAATGCCACGTTCTCCCGAATGGTTCCATCGAAAAGAAACGATTCCTGCAGCACGACGCCGAGCTGCGTTCGGTAGGAATCGAGGCGCACGGTCGAGAGGTCCACGCCATCGACCCAGACCGTTCCCTTTGTTGGCGTGTGAAACGCCGAGATCAATCCGATGATGGTCGATTTACCGGATCCCGATGGTCCAATGAGAGCGGTCACTGTGTCGGGCGCCGAAACAAAACCGACTTCGTGCAGCACCGTCTTGCCGGTTTCGTATGCGAAATCGACGCGATCAAACTCGACGTCGCCGCGCAATTCCCCCAGCGAGACGGTCCGGCGCGGGTCGTCGTCTTCCCGCCGCTCATGCAGCACTTCGCGCGTTCGCTCCAAACCGGCAAGCGCTTCGCTGAGTTGCGTTCCTATGCTGACGATCTGAACCACCGGCGCGATCAGGAACGCCAGGAATGCCGTGAAAGTGAAAAAGCCGCCCAGCGTCAACGTGCCCGCGAAGATCTGCCGCGTTCCCAGATACATGACCAGCGCGCCCACCACGCCCATCAGCACGGTTGCGGAAAGGGTCATTATGGAAAGCGTGGTGAGCGATCGCAGCACGTTGTTTAGCAGGCGCGTGACTCCCTTTTCGAAAACGCTCCGCTCGCGATCTTCGGCGTGATAGCCCTTGATGACGCGCACGCCGCCCAGCGATTCGGTCAGGCGGCCGGTCACTTCCGCCGTGATGACGCCGCGCTCCTTGAAGATGGGCCGGACCGTTCGGAAGGCATTTCGCAGCACCAGGCCGAATACGATCAGGACGGCGAGGGCGAGAGCCGTAATCGACGCGCTGATGCGGAATAACACTAACAGAGCGATGAGCGCCGTCAGCAGGCCGCCGGCGAACTCCACCAGGCCCGTACCGATCAGATTCCGGATGCCTTCGACGTCGCTCATGATGCGGGATACCAGAGTTCCGGTCTTATTAGCGTCGAAGTAAGTGACGGGCAGTTTTCCGATGTGCGCCTGCACCTTGCCGCGCAGTTCGGCAATCAGGCGTTGAGCCGCTTTCGAAAGAAGTTGGGTCAGCGAGAACGACGTCGCGGCCTGAATTACGGTCGCGCCGACCACCGCCGAAATGAGCGGCAGCAGCAGAGTCGCGTTACGCTTGCCGATCACGTCGTCCACCAGGAATTTCGTCGATGCCGGCAATACCAAACCGGAAACGCGATTGATTATCATGAGGACGAATCCGATTGCCAGAAGCCGGCGGCGAGGGCGAATGAGTTCCCGGATGTCCGCCCATAGAAGCCGGAGCCGGGCGGGAGCGCCGGTCGTCGGTTTCGTCATGTAATCAGTATGATGGTTTGGAAATCGTGAAGGTCGCGAGAATCCGGGCGCTTATGCCGCTCCCTTACGGCCGCGGCTCTGTTTGAAACCCATTGGAGCGTATGCTCAAAGACTATCGATATGCTTAGCCGAAGGAATCTGCTTGCGGGAACCCTGGCCGGGGGCATTCTATCCGGGGCCAAGACGAACTACCGCCTCATCGATTCGCACGTGCACGTCTGGAAGCGCGACCCGCGTTTTCCGTGGGCGAACGAGACTACCCACCCGCCCGCCGAAGACGCCACGCCGGAGATGCTGCTCGCGCTCATGAAGGCAAACGGAGTCGAGCGGACCGTGATTATCCAAGTGATTCATTACCGCTACGACAACAGCTATCTCGCCGGCGTGCTGAAACAATACCCAAAGTATTTTCGCGGCGTGGCGCGCGTGAACCCGGAAGATCCCGCCGCGCCCGATCGACTCTCCGCCCTCACCGAGCGGGGTTTCCAGGGTGTGCGCATCAGCCCGGCCGCGGGTCCGGCGGGCGATTGGATTAAAGGGCCGCTGATGGAACCTTTATGGAAGCGCTGCCAGGATCTCAAGGTTCCGATGACGTTGCTCGCTCCGGTGAGCCGGATGCCGGACATCCAACCGCTGATCGAGCGGCACGCCGATCTGACGGTCGTGATCGATCATATGGCCGATTGTCCGCTCGGGCAGCCCGACGAACTCAAAAAACTTACGGCCCTGGCGCGTTATCCCAAAGTGTTCGTGAAGATCTCGCACATGTGGGCGCTTTCGCGTCAGCCTTACCCGTATCGCGATTCCGAAGAGCTGGTCCACAAGCTCTACGATGAGTTCGGCCCGAAGCGTCTAATGTGGGGGACGGATTGGCCGCTGGTCGAGAAATACTGCACCTACGCGCAGACTGTGGCGCTCTATCGGGACGGGTTGAAATTCTTGAATGCCGGCGATCGCCAGTGGATTCTGAGCGGTACCGTCCAACGCGTTTGGCCGTTCGATTAAGTTTGAATCGGTTTCCGGTGAGGCGATCCGAGGCGTGCACGCGAGTACATTCGATCACGGCTCAACACGGGATCGGCAATCGATTCGAGAAACTGAACCAGCCCTGAGAGCTGTGTCTCCGGCAAACGGTCGATTAGGCGATGGGCCAGTTCGCGAGCGGCTGTCATCGGGAGTTGTTCTCGGGATCGAGCTTCTTTCGAGGGATAAGCAGGCGGTCGTGGAAGCGCAGCTCGGGCGGAACTCTCTTCTTCACTCTACCCGGCTATGCCTCGTTTGCATCGGGAGTGAACGAATGAAACAGCGAACGTCGCGCTTTTCCCTAGCCTGCGCATCCGCACTGCTCTCTTCTCTTTTCCCCGCGCGGTCAGCTACATCCCCCACGCAAATTCACCCGGCGCGCCATAACGAATTCAAACAATTTCATTGCCAATGCCTCCTCGACTTAGTACCTAAAACTTTAAGCGCAGCGCCATCTGGGATTGGCGGTTGCCATAGCCGCCCAGCGTGCTTGTAATCACCCCGAATGTACCCGAACTGACGTTGCCGCTGGGATTTGAAAAGTGTGGCGTGTTGGTCAGGTTGTAAAACTCCGCCCGGAACTCCAGCTTGATGCGTTCCGCTATTGAAAATGTCCGAAACAGCGAGAAATCGTAGTTGCTCAGGTGCGGCCCGCGCAGGGAATTGCGGCCGGCGTTACCGAACCGGTTCGGCCCCGGCACGGCGAACGAGGAGGTGCTGAACCATGTCTGTCCCGGTCCGATACCGCCCAGGATCGTGTTGGAGCCAAGCACATCGGCAAAGTTGCCATTCCCGGGGCAATTGCAGGCGGTGGCATCCGCCGTGGGCGTGAAGGGCGATCCCGTGGCGTAGCGATAGATGCCGTTCAGTTGCCAGCCCCCCAGCAGAATGCCCCCAAAACTGCGACTCAAAAACCGTTTGCCCTTGCCGAACGGGAACTCATACAGGTGACTCAGCGTGAGTAGGTGCGTCTGGTCGAAATCGGAGGGCCCGTACTGCCGTCGAATGTCAAGATTGTCCGTAAACCCGGGCTGATTGCTCCCGTAATCAAGCGACTTGCTCCAGGCATAAGCCACGGTAAATGAGTAACCGCTTGTAAAGCGTTTGGAAACGTTCGTCTGGAGAGAGTTGTAGTGGCTGCTGACTCCATTTGCGCGCAAACTGACCGCCGCCGTCCGGCCGAATTTAACGAAGAATGGCAGGCCTGCGGCCCCCGCGCCGGGAGCAGCCGCGTTCAGCGCCAGGTTGTAAGGCAGTTCCCGCCCCAGATTTCCGACATAACCGACGTCGAATACAAGGCCGCTCAAGATTTCGCGCTGGTAAGTCAAATTGTAACTTTGCACGTATGGCGTGCGGTTGCGTTTCGGAATCACGAAGAACGCCTGGTTGGGAGCCGGGTTGATGATACCGTTATCGGGAATAGGGATTTGTTGGACGGGAGGAAGGCTGGCGAAGCTGCCGTCCACGATAGAGTCACCGGTATTTCCGTTTTGGATGTTATAGATAACGGGAAATTGCGTGGAAAGGGTTCCGCCGGTGAAACCGAACCGCCCCGTCCAATAACTGATCCCGTAGCCTCCGCGAATCACCTGCTTGTCTCCCATGCGGTAGGCAAAACCCAAGCGGGGAGCGAAATTCAGTCCCTGCGCCTCCACTCCGGTTGCAAGATCGATACTGCCGTACCCGGCTACCTGAAGAGAATTCGTGATCGGGTCGTAGTTGGACGCACCGCCTTTGTAGCGAGGTTCGACTGGAGAGTAATTCTCATACCGAAGCCCGAGGTCCAATGTAAGGTTTCGCCGGACTTGATAAGTATCCTGCGCGAACGCACCGATTTGCGTCTGTCTGTTCGTGGGAGTAATGGGCATGAAAGTACGGCTTGTCTCGTCCGTGGCACCTAGCAGGAATGAGGCGAACGAGTTGTAGACCGATCCATACGACCCGAGGCCCGGGCCGCCCGGCAACTGAGTAGTGCCGGGGTTGAACTGAAATAGCCCGCGTGGTCCCAGGTTCAAGCCTTGAGGCTGAAAGCGATCCATGCGGTTCCGGTGAATCTCAACTCCCCATTTATAGACGTGCTTACCGGCCGACTTACTCCATGTGTCCACGACGTCAAAGAGGTTATCCGTGTTGATCAGCGGATAGAACACGGGCGTACCGATGCCGGGGAGTCCGTTGACTTGAATCCGCGCCATGCCGTTCGAAGAGATGGAATCCGGGGTGGGGTCGGTGATGCCCAGCTTTTGATTGGTTACGGTCGTGGTGTCGATGCCTTGCACGTTGGTACGGTACCGGTTGTAACCAATCCGCAATTCCGTGAGGAGCGTGGGGCTGAAACCATGTGTCAGATTTACGGACGCCGTGACGGTATAGTCCTTTGCGACGGTGCCGTCACCGATGATGTTGCCCAAAACGGCGCCTTGCGTTACCGAGTAGAGGGATGTGGCGAATTTGGCGAAGATTTTTGTCTGCTCCGTGAAGTTGTGATCGACTCGGGCGTCATAGCTCTTGCCGTCGTAAGCAAATGGGATGTTGGTTACGTAGTTATTCAGAAAGCCCGGCAGGTTTGGTTGGGGCAGGTACTTGATCAATTGCTGTGCTATGGGGCTGATGCGGCTGGCCGGGATCTTATTGCCGGTAAAGGCTTGACGGCCGGCGCCGTCCGGAGTCCCGGTAGACGGGTCATACAGCGACAAGCCGGGGATCCCGCTGAAGTCTCCATTCAGCGCTCCGCCAAGAACGGGCACGGTAGTCACGGACGTGCTCGACTGCCGCAAGTAGCGGCCTTGGTATGCGCCGAAGAAGAACGTTTTGTCGCGGATTATGGGACCGCCAAGCGCCGCGCCGAACTCATTTCGCGTGTATCCGGGCTTCGGCTTGCCGACGGTGTTAAAGAAATCTCGGGCGGCGAGCGCGGCCACGCGGTTGAACTCCCAGGCGCTGCCGTGAAAACCGTTAGTGCCGGAACGCGTGGTGGCGTTCACCAACGCCCCGCCGACCCGGCCGAACTCGGCGGTGTAGTTGCTGGTGCTCACGTGCACCTCTTCCACCACCTCGGGATTTGGCAGGTAAATGCTGAGGCCCAGCGTGGGATTCGTGTTATCCACTCCGTCCACAATCGTATTGTTTGAGGAATTGCCTTGTCCGTTGGCATTGAAAAACGTTGTACCCTGCGGATCTTCCGACACGGTAAAACTTTGAACCGGCGGAGAAACACCGGCCATCAATCCCGCCAAAGCCTGGAAATTCCTGTTAGCGATCGGCAGCTCGGTTACGGTTCTCGCCGTGAAGTTTTTCGCCACCTCGGCGCGGTCCGTCTGCAACTGGGCCGCTTCGGTACTCACGGTTACCGTCTCGCTCGCGTTCCCGAGGGTCAACTTCACATCCAGCCGCGCGGTGGTCGAAACGTCGAGCTGCACGGTTTCCTGCGTAAAGCGCTTGAAACCTGGCGCTTCAACGTCCACCCGATACGCCCCTGGATTCAGAAAAGGCAGATTGTAAGCACCCTCCGTCGATGTTGTGGCAGTCCTTACGATGGCCGTCGTGCGCTCGGTAACGGTAACTGCTGCATGGGGCACCGATGCTCCACTCTCGTCGGTGATCGTTCCGGTAAGAGTGGCGGTGACCACCTGGGCTGAAAGGGTGGGTTGCAAGCAAAGAGCAAGGATGAGGAAAACGCCGCTCGCCCATACTACGACTTCGAAACGCGATGCCGACACCATGGTTAAGCCTCCCAAGAAGCGGGATGATATCACAGAATTGCACTCGGGATGGTCGCTTTGCGTGACACTTGATACTAAACGCCGTCTTGACATGGTTTCGGGTTTAGAGATAGCGTTGATGCTAATTCTCGGGCTGCATCGATTGAACGAAACCTCGGGATGGAGCCCCTGGCGATGCCTCGATTGCATCGGGAGTAAACGCATGAAACAACGAACGTCGCGCTTTTCTCTGGCCTGCGCGTCCGCAGTGCTCTCCTCTTTTTTCACCGCCCCTGTTCCCGGTCAGACCGCAACCGGATCGATATCGGGAACCGTGCGCGATCCCACAACAGCCGCCGTGCCTTCCGTGAAAGTCACGGTGACCAACTTCGCCACCAATGAGACGCGGCAAACCAAGACGGACAACTCCGGGATCTACACATTTCCCCTTCTGCCTCCCGCAACTTATCGAATTGAAGCGGAGGCCGCGGGATTCAAACGGTTCATCCGCGACAATGTCAAAGTAGATGTCGCTCTGGCCCTAACGGTGGATCTCCCGATGGAGATCGGCTCGGCTTCGGACTCGGTCACGGTCACGGCCGAAGCGCCGCCCCTTGAGGAAGAGAGTTCGTCGCTCGCGCATATTATCGAAAACGAGCGCATCGTGAACCTCCCGACAAATGGCAGGAACAGTTACGGATTCGCCCAGTTGGTTCCCGGAGTCCGCGCTTCAAAGGGATTCACGCAGGTGGCTTATGGGATGTATAACGATCAGTTCGTCTCGATCAACGGCTCGCGGCCGAACTCGAATTCGTTCATGCTGGATGGCGGGAATAACACCAATCCTGCGTTCAATGGCCCTGGGTACTTTCCCAGCGTCGACGAGGTGCAGGAATACAAAGTACAGACGAACAATTTCAGCGCCGAATTCTCTAACTCCGCCGGAGGCGTGATCAATCTCGTGACTAAGTCGGGGACCAACCAATATCACGGGTCCCTTTACGAATTCCTCCGTAACGATAAGTTGACGGGCACGGACTTTTTTGTGAATCGAAGCGGGTTAAAGAAAAGCGAGCTGCGTTTTAACCAGTTCGGCGGCACGGTTGGAGGACCGCTGACGATTCCCCGCGTGTACCAGGGGAAGGATCGGACTTTCTTCTTCGGATCGTACGAGGGGCTGAGATGGGTTAGAGGCATCACGGCAGCCGGTAGCGTACCCACCGACCTGGAGCGCACCGGCGACTTTTCGCAGACGCGTTCAGCCGGCGGACAGGTCATCACGGTCTACGATCCGTCGACCTCCCGCCCTAACCCGAACGCCCCGGGAACCTTTATCCGGTCGGCGTTTCCAGGTAACATGGTGCCGGCCAGCCGATTCGATCTGGTGTCCAAGAGTTTGCTCAACTACGTCCCCCATGCAAATTCACCCGGCGTGCCCATCACGAATCTAAATAACTTCATTACCAATGCCTCCTCGCCAGTTCAGAAGAACGGATTCAGCGTTCGCGTCGACCACGCTCTGACGCAGAATCAGAAAGTTTTTGCGAGAGCGTCTCTCAACGATACGCCGGTTTCACGCCCGGAAATTTACGGACATTCGCTATACGTCGCGGAGCCAATCAACGGAGCCGTGGATCAGCTCAACCAAAGGCAGGCAGTAGTGAATTACACCAATCTCCTTCGTCCTAACTTGATACTTGAGCTTAGCTCCAGCTTTCTGCGGTATTCCATCCAGCGCCAGGGTCCCGGTAACAACTTCGATCCGGTGCAGGTGGGGCTGCCGGCGTATTTCCACCAGCTTCAGCCGGCCCTGGTATCCTGTTTCCCCGTGATTGGTATCACGAACTATGGTGTTTCCATTCCTGTACCGGACGTCGGAGGCGGACTCATCGGGAACTGTGGGTTGCTTCACGACGCGTATGAAAGTTTTCACGAATACGCGAACCTTACTCACACACGCGGCAAGCACACGTTGAAGTCTGGGGGGAACTTCGGAGTGAACCGGCTCTCGACCGGCCGTTACGGCGTGGCTGGCCAGAACTACAGCTACTCGCCGGGTTTTACGCAAGGCCCCAATCCTCTAGTGGGAAGCTCGACCGCCGGCGACGCATTCGCCAGCTTCCTGCTGGGCACGCCATCGAGTGGAAGCGTCACCACCGATGGCCCCGGACAGAATCTTCTCTACCGCTACTTCGGCTTATATTTCCAGGATGATTGGAAAGTTACATCCAGGCTCACGCTGAACCTCGGCCTTCGCTACGACTATCAGACACCATGGACCGAGCGCTACAACCGGTTTTCCGATTTCAACTTCACCGCGCCCTCTCCTTTTCAGGTGCCGGGCTTAAACCTGGTTGGCGGTTTGTACTTCCCCGGCGTGGGCGCAACGCCGCGTGGCCAGTTCGATCCGGACCGGAAGAACTTCGCCCCGCGTTTCGGTTTCGCGTACTTATTCGATAAGAACACCGTCGTTCGTGGCGGCTATGGCATCTTTTTCGCGCCCATTACCGGCGGAGGATTCAACGGCTCGGCGGTGCCGGTCAGCGGGTTTCAGTCATCCTCGGCGATGGTCACAAGCATCGACGGAATCACGCCCACTAACTACCAGGCGAATCCATTTCCCGACGGATTCGTACGGGCTCCGGGGAGCAGCCTCGGGTTGGCTACTCTTCTAGGGCAAAGCGTGACTGGCATGGACAGGGACCGTCACACTCCTTATGCGGAACAATGGAACCTGGATGTTCAGCGCACGCTTCCCGGGAATTTGCTGCTCGATGTAGCGTACGCCGGAAGCCGCGGACTGCGCTTGTTTGGAAGTCTTAACTACGATCAGCTTCCCAACCAATATCTCGCGTTGGGCGACGGACTCAGGCAGTCGGTGGCGAATCCGTTTTTTGGCAAAATAACGAGCGGGCCTTTGAGCACGCCGACTGTTCAGCTCAGCCAATTGTTGCGCCCCTATCCGCAGTTTACCGGGGTAACCGCCGGAAATGCTTCTTACGGCGCATCGACATACCACGCTCTCCAGGCGAAGTTGGAGCGCCGGTTCTCGAAGGGATTTAGTGTCTTGGTCTCCTACACGTTTTCCAAGTTGTTGGACGACGTGTCTCCCACCACGACTGGATATCCTGGCGAGTCCTTTGCTTCGGGCGCCTACCAGGACACGACAAACCGCGCGAAGGAGCGCGCCCCGGCGAGCTTCGATACGCCCCACTACCTTGCGCTGAACAGCGTTTGGGAGATACCCGTTGGGCCTGGGCATGGATTTCTAGAGAGGGGTGTTCCGAGCCAAATCCTCGGCGGATGGCAACTGAACGGGATCGCCACGTTCCAAAGCGGCGTACCGCTGCAATTGGGCGTCGCCTCCAACACGCTGAACAACTACGGCGGCTCGCAACGGCCCGACTGGACCGGTAAAGACCCGACGTTGAGCGGCCCGATTTCGCAAAGGCTGAATCATTATTTCGATACATCCCAGTTTTCACTGCCGCTGCCCTACACCTATGGGAACGTGGCGCGGTTGCTATCCGTCCTGAGGGCGCCAGGTCTGGCCAACCTCGATTTGTCGATTTTCAAGAATTTCACCTTGCGTGAATCGTTGAAACTGCAATTCCGGATCGAGAGCTTCAACACCCTGAATCATCCGCAATTCAGTCTGCCCAATACGACCATCGGTTCATCCGCCGCGGGGGTAATCGGCACGCAGGCCAACTTGCCGAGGGACATTCAACTGGCGCTGAAGCTTTTGTTTTAGATTACGCTTCATCGTATTCGCCATGAAAAAAGATAAAGAACTCTTAAGACGCGCATTTCTGCAGCAAGCGGGCTTGGGTTCCGCGGCGATCGCGCAATCGAACCACAAAACATCGCCGCCGCCGTCCGGCTCCGTGGACGGCACTGGCGCCATTGCCTTCCCGCGTATCTTCACAGGCCGCCATCTCGCGATGATTGCCTTCCCTCTCGGCGGCGTCGGAGCGGGCAGCGTGAGTCTGGGCGGCCGCGGCCAACTGCGCGATTGGGAAATTTTTAACAAGGCCGACAAGGGCAACAATCTCTCTTACGCCCTGCCCTCGATCTGGGTGAAAACCGGCAACGCGGACCCGGTCGCTCGCGTTCTCGAAGCTCGCTATCAGCCCCCGTACGAAGGCCAGAACGGGTTGGGATCGCAAAACGCCCCGGGTCTTTCGCGTATCGCATCCGCGCGCTTCATCGGCGAGTTTCCGTTAGCCAGAATCGATTTCGAGGACGACTCCCTGCCCGTTCGCGTGTCGCTCGAAGCGTTCACCCCATTCATTCCTCACAACCCGGACGACTCCGGCCTCCCGGTGGCCGTGCTGCGTTATACGGCGGTGAATCCGGGTCCCGCAACGGCGCGTGTTTCGATTGCGTGGTCGATCGACAATCCGGTTTCTCCGGTGAGCGTCCGGCCGTCGGGGCGATTCGCGAACGACGCGCGCGTGAACGAGTTCCGCCAAGGTAATGCATTCGCAGGTCTCTCGATGAGCAATCCCGGGCTTGCCGCGGACGATCTTTTGCATGGCACTTTCGCGCTCGCCGTCCTACAGCCGGGCAATGGCAAACTGACTCACTTGCGTGGATGGCCGCGCGGGCGATGGTGGAATTCGCCCATGTTGTTCTGGGACGATTTCTCGTCCGATGGCGAATTGGGGCCGGAGCCTCCCGAACCAAACGCCGTCGGCGCATTGTGTCTCAGCCGCGACATTCCAGCCCGTGGGCGCGCGGAATATACTTTCCTGCTGGCTTGGCATTTCCCCAATCGGACGCCCGCCCGATGCGGCTGGACGGCGCCCAAAGGCGAGCAGAACACTGTAATCGGCAACTGGTATTCGACGAAGTTCCCGGACGCCTGGGCTGCCGCCGAATACGCCGCCGCGAACCTCGAGCGCCTCGAAAAGCAGACTCGGCTTTTCGCGGCCAGCTTGCGGGAAAGCACCGTACCGGCCGCCGTCAGGGAAGCCGCCTCGGCAAACCTCTCAACCTTCGTAACGACGACGTGCTTCCGTACCGCCGATGGCGAGTTCCACGGCTTCGAGGGCGCGAACGACAAGCTGGGCTGCTGTTTCGGCAACTGCACGCATGTCTGGAATTATGAGACCGCGACCGCGCATCTTTTCCCGTCGCTTTCCCGCTCGCTTCGCAAAGCGGCTTTCGGCTATTCGATGGACGATGCGGGCGCGATGCACTTCCGGCAGGTTCTGCCCGACGGCAAGGAGCGCAGCGGGTTCGCGGCAGCCGACGGACAGATGGGCCAAATCGTCCACGCGTATCTCGATTGGATGCTATCCGGCGATGAGGCGTGGCTGCGTCAGCTCTGGCCGCGTATCCGCAAGGGCCTCGAGTTCGCCTGGGTTCCCGGCGGTTGGGACGCCAACCGCGACGGCGTAATGGAAGGCGTGCAGCACAACACCTACGATGTCGAGTTCTACGGACCCAATCCGCAATGCGGCATCTACTATTTGGCCGCGCTTCGCGCCACCGAGGAGATGGCGCGCGCGGTGGGCGAGGACGATTTCGCGCAAGAGTGCCGCCGCCTGTTTGAAAGCGGAAAAAAGTGGATCGACGCGAACCTGTTCAACGGCGAGTTTTACATCCAGCAAGTGGTGGGCTACCGGAACGACCGGATTGCGCCTTCGCTGCGCAGTGCGATGGGCGCGGACGATCCGGAACACCCGGAGTTTCAAGTGGGCAAAGGCTGTCTGGTCGATCAGCTAGTGGGCCAATACCTCGCGGAAGTCTGCGGCCTCGGCCCGCTGGCGGATACGGGCAATGTTCGCAAGGCGCTGCAATCGATCCATCGCTACAACCGCAAGAACACGCTCTATCGTCACAACTCGGTGCAGAGGATTTTCGCGTTGAACGACGAATCCGCGCTGGTGATCTGCGATTACGGAAAAGCACCGCGCCCGCACATCCCTTTTCCGTATTATGCGGAGGTAATGACCGGCTTTGAGCATTCGGCCGCGGCTCACATGATTTTCGCGGGCATGGTGTCCGAAGGATTGGAATCCATCGCCGATATTCGGAAGCGCTACGACGGCGAGCGGCGCAACCCATGGGACGAGGCCGAGTGCGGCCACCACTATGCGCGCGCCATGGCCGCGTGGTCGAGCCTGCTCGCGGTTAGCGGCTTCCGGTATCGCGGGGCGCATGTGGAGATCGCTCCGAGGGGTGCCGGGCGCGATTTCCGCTGCTTTTGGTCGACGGGCACGGGGTGGGGTGTCTTCACGCGCCGGGCGAGCCCGGCAAACGCGGAAGTAGCCCTGCGCGTGCATTCCGGGCAACTGCCCCTGCGAAGCGCCGAATTCGTTGCAGGAAATGGCGCGGCGCGCGTGAGGCATCGCGGCGATCCCGTTGAACATGCAATCGAACGCAAAAACGGCCGCGTGATTCTTCGCTTTCAAAATCCGGTTTTGGTACGCGAGGGCGAGGACCTCGTCATGCAAGTGACCGCGTGACGCGGCCCTGGATAGTACCGGTCGGCGGCTTTCTGGGCGCGGGCAAGACCACGCTCATTCTCGCGGCGGCGCGCGTGCTGACGCTCCGCGGAATTCGTTGCGCCGCGATTCTGAACGATCAGGCGGGCGATCTGATCGATACCGAGCAGGCGCATCGGCAAGGCCTGGCGGCCAACGAAGTGGCCGGCGGGTGCTTCTGCTGCCGCTTTTCGGAGATGATCGACCGCATCGAAGAACTGCGCGCGGCGGCGCCGGACGTGATTTTCGCGGAACCCGTAGGGAGCTGCACGGATTTGGCGGCTACCGTTCTGCAGCCGCTCCAGCGTGAGTTCGGCGACAGATACCGCACCGCTCCGTTGACCGTTCTGGTCGATCCGGCGCGCGCTCGGGAGCTTTTGACGCCGGAGCGCGACCCAAATTTCGGTTTCCTGTTCGACCAGCAGATTGCCGAAGCCGATATCGTTGTGCTCACAAAGCTCGACTTGAATTTGCGTGCTCCCGAGTTGCCCGGCGTTTCCCCGCGATTCATAAGCGCCGTTACGGGAGAGGGTGTCGCCGCTTGGCTCGATGACGTCCTTTCGGGAACGCGAGTCGGCGGCGCGCCACTGCTCGACATCGATTACGAAATTTATGCCAGGGCCGAAGCTGCCCTGGGTTGGTTGAACTGGCGCGGGACGATCCAGTTGCGGGACCCGCTTACGCCGGCCGAAATTGCGGGCCGCTTCGTCGATTCACTGGGCGCGGCTTTGACGGCCACGGGAGCGCGAATTGCCCACCTGAAGCTGCTCGACAGCGCGGAAAGCAGCTATGTGAAGGTGTCGCAAACGGAAAATGGGGCCGAACCGCGCGTCGAAGGAGACCTGACCGCTTCACCGGCTATTCACCACGAGCTATGTGTCAATCTGCGAGCCGCGATGGATGCGCCTTTGCTCGACCGCCTGTTTCGCGCGGAGCTCGCGAAGCAGCCGGGAGAGCGCCGCGAGGAAAGCTACGAATGCTTCAGCCCAGCCCGGCCGGAACCCGAGCGCCGCTTTACCGGGAGTCCAGAATCCGCTCTATCGAATACGGACATTCCGCCGGGAATGCGCTGATATCCTTTTTTGTCCGGCGGGCGGCTGTCCTTACGGCGTATTCGTAAATATCCGGCAAGGACGCTCGTAAGTGCGCGCGCAAGCTCGGCATAAGGGCAAGTTGCCGCTGAATTCGCCGGCGCTGCTCTTCGACGGTATTCGCCCAGCTATCGCTCCGCTTCTCCGGCTGATAGTCCCATTTCAGCAAGTGAGCGACCAAGACATCCATGCGGCTTTCCAGCTCGAGCTTGTCCCGCTTCCCCATATCTTGAAGTTCCTCGGCGACCCTGTCGAGATCGACGGAATCCAGCTGTCCCGCCCGAAGTGACTGGGCCGTAGCCTGGGTCCACTCGTAGAAGTTCCGGTCGTACATGCTGTCGACGGCGGTGGTCTTCATAACTTCCTAGCATAAGCCCTCAAACAAAATCGTTACCAAATGTTTCGCGAGCTGTCACTTATCTGTAGCCGATCCCCGTTTACCTCAGTGGTCACCTCAAAACCGGCCATACAGGGTCACCTCAAAACCGGCCAACGGACCGCAGTCCAGGACATGAATTTGTTTTACCCTTTCGTAGCCAGTTCGAGCAAGTTTTTTCTATCATCC
>JBPCKZ010000060.1:0-9921 GCA_051003795.1 Bryobacteraceae bacterium
GGGTTCTGTTGCACCTGGGATTTGGGCCAGTGAAGGGTAGTGGTCTCCGCTGAACCGTCTCACTTCCTTTAGGCCGCCCAGCGTCACTCCAGGCACCTCCATGCTGATCCACTCGTAAGTGGTTGAATGTATTGGCGTAGCTAGGTGCAACAGAACCGCGTTTCGTGAGTGGTGCGAATGGGGAGGGTCGAACTCCCATGCCCTTTCGGGCGCTAGCTCCTAAGGCTAGTGCGTCTGCCAATTCCGCCACATTCGCATGATTTAGATCTACCAGTTAGCGGCTTCGGTCGCAACCTCAGACCTGCGACATCGTACACTGCGCGGGTGCCTTATCCGGACGCCACCGCAGCAGTTTGGTTCCATGCCGGAACCGGCCTTGGGTGAAATGGTCGTAGCGCACTTCCACCACCAATTCCGGCGCGAGCGGCTGCCACTCGGCGGAGCGCTCCGTGCTCCAACGGCTCGGACCGCCCGGGGCTTTGCCCGTGAAACCCGGCGGCTCGATCAGCTTTTCGAGTTTCGCCGTCAAAGCGGGCTTCTCCGCCGCGGCGAGCCCGGAACAGAATCCGACGTGATTGAGCAAACCCTCTTCGTCATACAATCCCAGCAACAGCGATCCGACGAGTTTTTCCTTTTCGGCGTACCGGAAGCCGCCAATCACGCAATCGGCCGAGCGCAAATTCTTGATCTTGACCATTCCGGTTCGTTCGCCGGACTGGTACGGCAGATCGCGCCGTTTCGCCACTACGCCGTCGAGCGTGGCGCCAACATCCTTGAGCCAACCGCGCGCGGCGGCCACATCGGTGGTGGCCGGCGATAAGCTCAACGCTTGATGGCCCGCCAAAAATTTCGCCGCAAACGCGTCGAGTCGCGGACGGCGCAGTTCGAGCGGCCGATCGGCTAAGAGCGCCCCGTGCTCATCCGCCAGCAGGTCGAATACGATCAGCGTTGCCGGCGTTTCTTTCGAAAGCTTCCGAATGCGGCTCGCGGCTGGATGTATGCGCTGCAGCAAATCGTCGAACGAAAGCTTGCCATCGATCGAAATCACAATTTCGCCATCGAGTATGAACTTCTTCGCCTCCACTTCCTTCAATGCCGCAACCAGCTCCGGGAAGTAACGCGCGAGCGGCTGCCCGGCTTTCGACTGCAGTTCAACCTCCTCGCCATCGCGAAAAACCAGGCAGCGGAAGCCATCCCACTTCGGCTCGTATTGCCAGTCGGGTCCTTCTGGAATCTTGGCTGCCGTAACCGCTTCCATGGGAGGATAAGAATCGGGAAGCGGCAAATTCATTTTAGAAATTTCTCCAGTTTCAGGCGGTTTGTTTTGGCGAGCAGCGGCTTATAGAGGTCGCCCAGTTTCGCGACGCGCTCCGGGACATTGCGGATCGTGAAGTCCTTCATGTGAAACCCGCGCTCGATCTCTTCCCAGGCCACCGGCGTCGAAACCGTGGCGTTGGGCGTGGGCCGCACCGAGTAGGCCGACGCCAGCGTGCGGCCCCAGGCGTTCTGGTTGTAATCGACGAGCACGCGCCCCGCCGGGCGTTTCGCAATGCGATACTCGGCGGTGATCAATTTCGGATTTCGGGCCTCCATGGCTTTCGCGAATTCCTTGGCGAAAGTCCACACCTGCTTTTGGAGAGGCCCGCGTACGATCGGCACGTAGATGTGAATGCCGCGCGATCCCGTAGTTTTGGGATAGCTCGGAATTTTCAACGCGTCGAGCGATTCGCGCACCGCGCACGCCGTTTCGAGCACTTGTTTAAAGTGGGCTTCGGGAACCGGGTCGAGATCGAAGTGCAGATAATCGGGCCGGTCCACGTCGTTGCATTTGGCGTACCACTGGTTAAGATCGATGCAACCCAAATTCACCACCCACAGCAAGGCGGCCAAGTCGTCAATCACCGGGAAATCGATGATGCTCCCGGAAGAATGCGTGATGGAACACGTGCGCAGCCACTCGGGATGGCCCGGCGGCGTGCGTTTCATGAAGAAGAAATCCCCGGCCGCCCCATTGGGATAGCGCTTCATCACCATGGCGCGCTCGCAAACATGCGGCAGCAGAACGGGCGCAACATCCGCATAGTATTGCAGCAGATCGCGTTTCGTCACTGTTGGCCAGAACGGTTTATCGAGATTCGTGAGCTTGACGGCGCGGCCTTTCACCGTGACTTCCGCGTTGGCAGCGCCTCTTGGAATTTCCATGGCCGCCTATAAGATTACCCCGGCGGGCGAGGGGCGCTCGCCACTCCGCCTACAGAACTTCCCGATTCGCGCCGGCGCGCTCTTGCGACACGTTGTCCAGCTTCACGTCCACGTTGATCTCTTTGCGATTGCGAACCACGGCCAGCGGCATCGATTTCCGGGTGGAGGACGACCGCAGCAGGCTTGAAATCTCGCGCGGGCTGGTGACCGTGTTCCCATCCACCTTCACAATTACGTCGCCCGCCTTTAATCCAGCCTTTTCACCCGCGGAGTTCTTGAGCACGGACCGCACCAGCACCCCTTCTTTCACGCCGAAGAACTCGGCCAACTGCGGGTTCAGCGACTCGGTCTCAACGCCCAGCGTGGAACTCTGCCACGACAGGAGACCGCGCGGCATATCGGGAATGCGGATATTGATCGGCGGGATCGGCGGCATGAGAGGCATATTCATATTCATATCCAGGTTCCAGTTAAATGCATCGTGGCCGGTGCGCGGTTCCAAAGTAACCTTCAATGTCTGAGTTACCCCGTTTTGCGAAACGAGCAGCGTGGCCTTATGCCCGGCGGGCGTTTCAGCCACCATCCGCATGAACTGCTGCATGCCTTCGACCCGCTGGCCATTATATTCGAGTACGACGTCGCCGGCCTTGATACCGGCTTTCGCGGCGGGGCTGTTCTCTTCGACGCTTTTCACTTCAACGCCATGCTCGTCGGTGAGCTTTAGCGCTTTGGCCCGTTCCGGATCGATATCCGCCGCGCCCACGCCGAGATGGCCGCCCATTCCGTGGAACGTCACGGCTCGCACCCGCGGAGGTCTTGGCGGTTGAGGCTGCGCTAATGCAAACGGGGCGGATAAACTCCCCGCAATCAGACACGTTACCGCTCGCAAATTCAGGATCATCGCTGTTCTCACTTTTCCTTCTTGATGAAAATCATTCCGCCGTTGCCCGAGAGGCGCAATAACGGCCCGCCGCCGTTAATTCGGCCTTGCGCAATCACCGCGCCGCCTTCCGATCGCACGACAACGCCGGGAAACTCCGAAACGATCGTCTTCACGCTTCCGGACCCGTTGTTTTCCGCGCGAACGGTGACACTCAGGTTAGACGGGATCACCACCGTGATGTCACCCGATCCGGTGGAAAGAAACGAATCGACCGCCGGCCGGTCGCGCAAATACGCGGCGGTTACGTTACCCACCGCCGTGGATGCGTGCATGCTGCCCGACACATTACTTACGCGGATGGTCCCGCTTGCGCTTTCGCACCGCACCCCCGGCGCGTATCCGACCTGAATGGGGCCGCCGGAGTTCCTCGCCACCACGACGCCCGATGCGTGGTCCACCTGAATCGGGCCGCCGCCGGTGCTTACAGTAACGGCACCGCCCGCTTGAACGATGTGAATGCCCCCGCCCACCGTGGTGGCGCGTAGCGGGCCCTCGACACGCCGGACCAGAATTTCGCCGCCTCCCGATTCGAACAGGGCGCCGCCGCCAATGGAATCGGCCGTGATATTGCCGCCGCCGACCACGCATTGCACCATGCCGCCGATGGTCCCCAGCAATGTTGTCCCGCCAGCGCTCCGGATGGTCACGTCGCCATCCACGGTGTCGACTCGGACCTTTCCGCCGCTGGTTACTAACGAGACCTCCGACAAATTGCGCGGCCCGGTGATCTGCAATTCCGCATTACCGGTCAGATTGGTAGCAAGAGCGAGGAACGTCGTGTCCCCATGGCGGCCCTTTTGTAAGCCGCCACGCCGCAGCAACTGCCCCGCTTCGTTCGCATCCGAAGCTCGAATTTTAAGCCTGCATTTATAAGAAACTAAAGCTACGTCGGCCCCTCGATAAGTTACCGATCCGGGGGCGCGGATATCGAGCCTGCCTCGCGCGGCAACCGGCTCCGATCCTTCCAGAGTCTGCACCCAAAATGGGCCTTCGCGATGAATCTCCTGCGCTAATGCGGCCCAGACCAGTAGCGGAATGACACCCAAACGGCAAATCGACATAGGTTAATTTAAAACGTTCCAACCGAAGCGTTCAGATCCTGCAGCGCGTTCTCGCAGCGCGCCCGGACATAACTGTTGTCGTCCTTTCTCACGAGATTTTGAAGCACCCCGACCATGGATTCGTCATGATGCGCGACGAGCAAATCGATTACCTGAATACGGACTCCCGGATTCGAATCCTGCAGCAGTACTTGGGAGAGAATTTTGCGAACGCTCGCGTCCGCGCCAAACGTCTTCAATCCGTCAAGCGCCTTCAGGCGGACACCCGGATTGGGATCGTGCAAAACCGCTTCAAGTAAAGCTTGACGAACATCGGTGGAACCGGCTTGATCTTTGAGGACATCCATCGATTCAACGCGCACGCCGGGATTGGCTTCGTCGCGCACGGCCGTCAAAAGCATTCGCTGAATGCCGGGATCGTCCAGCTTGCCTGAAATGGTGCGGCGGCGCGTCTCATCGATGGCAATTTGAACGCGCCCGGCCTGCTCCGGATGAATGGAGCGAACCGTCGACAGAATCCCTTCCGATCCGAATGACGAGGTGTTCGCGGTTTGCGGGAAATTCGCGGGCAAGCGGGCGCCGAAATAGCCGACGGCGACCAGTGCCATGGCGCCGACCGGAACCCGCATCTGGAAACCCGAATGCACCAGCGCGTGCCAGAACCGAGGCCAGCCTCCTTCAGCTTTACGTTCGATAGTTCGCGTAAGCTCCTGGCGGCATTGGGCCAACAGGTCCGGCGGAACCTCCGCGCGATCGCCATCGAGAATTCTGCCCAGATTCCGCCGGCACATTAATTCCGCCGCGCACGATGCGCAAGCCGCGCAATGCTCTTCCAGCCGTTCCTCGGCTTCAGGCGGAAGTTCACCATAGATATACAGCGGAATGGATTTCGCGACAGCTTCACAGCTCATAGACAATCTCCCAATCCGGCGCGCATCTTCTGCGTCGCGCGGAACAAGCAATTCTTGGCGGCCTCTTCGCTGGTTCCCAGAATTTCGCCGATATTTCTTAGCCGTAGCCCTTGATAATGACGAAGTTCGAACACCATGCGCTCGCGCGGCGTCAGGTCCTGAAGCGCGGCGCGGATGCGGCCGCTTAACTCGTTGTTGCGCAACTGGCGCTCGGGATTGGCGTGCGTGGCCTCTTCATGGACGCTATCCATTCGGTCTATCGTGCCTTCCCCGCTTTCAACGACGGACGATTCCTCGCGGCGAGTCTTGCGCTTGCGCAAATGATCGAGGCAAATGTTGGTTACGATGCGATAGAGCCAGGTCTGAAAACTGCAATCGAAGCGGAAACCGGGGATGCTCTTGTGAACGCGCAGAAACGCCTCCTGGTATACGTCGCGCGCATCCTCGGGCGACCGCAACAGGTTCATCGCGATGCGGAGCACACTTTGATCGTAAGCACGCACGAGGCGTTCAAAAGCGTCGGTGTCGCCGCGCTGGACGGCGCGAATCAGACTGGTTTCATCCACTTGCGGCGCCAGCCTTGCACTCATGGCCCCGGCCATATTCTGCATTAACGCATGATTGGACGAAGCGGGTGGGGAAAGGTCACGGGGCGTGACGATCCGGTAACACCCGCCCGGCGGCGGGGGAATAGTCAAAATCCCGCCCAACTGCTATAGCTGGATGGTAAACCTTACATCGAAGGAGCCATCGGCCCATGGCACGTACTTCGTGGGTGCCGCTCATGATCCTGAGCGGTCTTGCGCTCTCGCCTCTGCTCCAGGCGGGCGATTCGGGTGGTCGCGTCCACTATATTGGCGGGACGCTCGCCCAACTTCCCAGCAAATCGGAAGGCCGCATTCAAACGACCGACAGCGACGTGTTGCTGTTCGAATCCAAAAGCGCGGCCGTGCGCGTGCCGTATCGCGACATCAACGTGGTCGAGTACGGGCAACGCGTCGATCGCCGTTACCTAGAGGCTATCCTGATCTCGCCGCTGCTGCTGTTAAGCAAGAAGCGGACGCATTTCCTAACCGTGGGGTACCAGGATGGAGACGGCCATCAACAAGCCATGGTGTTTCAGGTGAATAAAGGCGACGTGCGGTCGCTGCTGGTCAGTCTGGAGGCGCGAACGGGCCGAAAAATCGAGTTTCAGGATGAGGAGGCGCGGAAAGCGGGAAAAGGATGAGGATGGCGCTTGTACTTTTATTCGCGGCGCTCGCGTTTGGCGGAACCGCGTTGGCGGAAGACGAAGACGAGAGCGAGCCCAATTCGCTTCTCGATATTAAGAAGTTATACGTGGACAAGCTATCGGGCGGCGAAACCGCCGTGCAGATGCGCGACATGATCATCGCCAGCCTCCTCAACTCCAAGCTTTTTGCGCTGACCGAGAATGAAGAGCGCGCCGATACGTTTCTGCGAGGGTCGTCCGAAGATTTGGTGTTCACCGATGAGCACCAGACCAGCGATAGCATCAATGCCCAACTGCACGGCAGCGCGGGCGGCGGAGCGAAGGATGCCTCGTACCGGTCGACGGGCGCGAGCGTCGGGCAAAACGAATCCAGCAAGGTCTACGAGCGCAAACACGAGGCTTCCGCCGCGGTGCGGTTAGTGAATAAAGACGGCGACGTGATCTGGTCGACCACGCAGGAGAGCATGGGCGGGAAGTTTCGCGGGTCGAGCGCGGATGTGGCGGAAAAGATCACCCGGCGGCTGATCGACGACGTGCGCAAGGCGCGAAGCGAGGCGGCGGCATCGCGCAAGGACGGAACTTTCGAGGCGAAACGGAAAAACTAAGCCTTGGGCGACGTCATCACGAGGGTGTCAAGACGTTTTTGGTCACTGGTTACTTAGACTTGAGAGTTCAAATCACTAACTTCGCAAAAAGCGAAGTATACTTCAGGTGCAAGTTGTTCCGCGCGGCTGCCGCTCTAACTTGACGATTGTTAGCCGGAAGGCGCTTACCGAAGCTGCTCGGAAGCATGCCGATCTTGAGGCGCCTCTCGGTGTTTGGTATCGAGTGGCCAAAACCGCCCAATGGCGGTCGCTCGAGGAGATTCGGAAGACGTGGGCCGGTACGGACTGCGTGAGAGGTCGCACCGTGTTCAACATCAAAGGCAATAGTTACAGGTTGATCGCCGGCATCCATTACGAATCGCGGACGATCTTTATAAAGCATGTTTTAACGCATGCCGAATACAATAAAGGAGATTGGAAATGAGTGCCGCGGCGGCTATTGATCCCGGTAGATACCGTCGTCTGCTTCACGAGGCCATGCCAACCGTAATTCGTTCCGATGGCCAGAATGAAGAATACATCGCTCGTCTGGAGGCCCTGTATGCTCGCGCCGCTCCCCTCTCGCCCGAAGAGAAGGAACTGGCGGCGCTCCTTAAGCTCCTTATTGAGGATTTCGAATCGAAGCACTATAACCTGCGGCGCGCCACCCCCCTTGAGACATTACAGGAAATCGTCGAGGCGAACGGCCTGAAACAGAAGGATCTCCTGGATGTGTTCGGCCAGGAAAGCGTGGTTTCCGAGGTGATGAACGGCAAGCGGCGCTTATCGCAAACCCATATCGCCAAGCTTGCCCGGCGGTTTAATGTCTCGCCCGAGTTATTCCTGAACTACTGATTGCCCGCTTTTCTTGCGTTCTCCTCCCCTTTTGATACGTAATTACCTGTTGTGGAGCGATTTGAAGAGGTGGTGAGGCAACACCAGTCGATGGTGTTCAGCCTCGCTTATCACTTCCTTCGCAATCGGGCATGGGCGGAGGACCTTTCGCAGGATGTGTTCCTGAACCTGCATCAAAATATTCATCGCCTCCAATCGCCCGCCCACGTAATGGAACCGGTGGAAATCGCCGAAGTGCTCGAAATGCCGGTGAGCACGGTGAAGAGCCATCTGCACCGGTCGCTTGGCGTGTTGCGGGCAAAAATGGAGCGGTCGCGGAAAGAGGTTTCGATATGAATCTGGAAGATGAATTGAGGTCGGCGTTGAGGCGCGAGGAACCGCCGCGGGATTGGTCGCGCGATTATTCCGCGCGCGCGCCCCGGCGATGGAGAAGCTTCGCGGCTGTCGCGGCGCTAATAACAGTAATGCTGCCCTACGGCATTCACGAACGCAGACAGGAGCAGGGGAAGGAAGCCAAGCGGCGGCTCGTGCTCGCTCTGGAACTGGCCGGCAGCAGATTACACAGGACTCGGAAAATACTAAGGAACAACTCTTTATGAGAAACACACGCCTCTGTATATGGCTGTTCACGGCGATGCAGGCAATGGCCTGGCAGTCGGGATTCGATCTGAAATCCTTGAATAAGTTCGCCGCCAAGGCCAACGACTCCGTGGACGTGACTCTCGAAGGATCGGTACTTCAATTCGCGGGGAAGTTTCTCTCGGATAAGAATCCCGACGAAGCCAAGATCAAGAAGCTGGTAAACGGGCTGAAAGGGATTTACGTCAAGAGCTTCGAATTCGAACGAGAAGGCGCGTACTCGGATTCGGACCTGGCCGGAATCCGCTCCCAATTGAATGGCCCGGGTTGGTCCCGCATCATCGGCGTGAAGAGCAAGAAAGAAGGGGAGAACGCGGAAATCTATCTTCACGCCAGCGGCACCAGCGCCGGCGGCCTGACCATCATCGCGACCGGGCCGAAAGAATTGACCGTCGTGCAGATACTCGGATCGATCAATCTGGACGATCTGAGCGAGTTAAGCGGCAATCTGGGGGTTCCCCAATTGCATCTGGAACAGGGCGGCAAGGGGCTAAAGAAATGAAAGCGCGCGCGGGCCTATTCCGTGCTGATCGAAACGCGGCTCGCGCGCGGAATTCCGCTGGCGTCCGGGAATTTTGCGAAGGATGGCGGTGAGGAAGACGCCAGTTGGACCAAAATTGGCGTGGCGTGGCTTCACCGCGACGGCAAAGGGTTTGATGTTGTGCCTGAAGCTCTGCCTCTGAATGGCCGTGCGGTGTTGCGGTTGAACGTAACGAAGGCCGTGAAGGAGTAGATCTGAGCGCGCGACATAGAAGTGGAAGATCAGGCGGGGCTTCTTGCACCCTACGGGCCGCGGAGTGTGGCCCAGAGCTTCGAGTTTGCGGACGACGCGCGCCCGCACGTTATCCGGCAACGCTTCGAGTTCCCTCCGCGCGGGAGGCTTTACTTCAACGGTATAGCTATTCACGCAGCCGACCGCGTTTTACGAGGTCGGCTTTTATTTTTTCGAGCGATATTCCTTTTTCCTTGCGCCGCGATTCCGAAATCAGCCCATCCCAAAACTCCTTTAACACAGCGCCATATTTTTTCAGATCGATTTGAACGGCCACCTTGCGGCCCTTCTCATCGGTCACGTACTGGATTCCGCTAATCGTTTCATTGTCCTTCGGTTGACGGCATCGGCGCATTGTACATGCGCTCCACGCCTCCGCAACCTACACGCCGCCGCCCGCTGACATCATCGTACTTTGATCGGATAAATGACCGAATAATAGTTGGAACCGTTGATATCGTGACCGCTGAAAACGTTCCTGTGCTGTAGATGGAACTATCAGTACTCCAAGAATGTGAACCCTGCATATGGGTAAATGGGTCACCGTTTACTGAGGGAGAACCAACCCCTCCTGTAGTGTGACTGTTAATCGTCTGGGCCTCAGTGGTCACCTCAAAACCGGCCATACAGGGTCACCTCAAAACCGGCCAACGGACCGCAGTCCAGGACATGAATTTGTTTTACCCTTTCGTAGCCAGTTCGAGCAAGTTTTTTCTATCATCC
>JBPCKZ010000061.1:0-49864 GCA_051003795.1 Bryobacteraceae bacterium
GTCCCGCATGCAGGCGGTACTGGCGAATCAGCGCGAGCTGCTTGCCGAAGCCCGCGGAAGCCTTGCCGCGCAAAAAGAAGCCATGGAAGGCACCCTCAAGAGCATGGAAGAGAGCACGAAGCGCAAAGCCATGGACGAGTTTCTGGCCGATGTCCGGGTGGAAGAGCGGCATTACATCCGGGAGCATAAACTGCTGTTTGTCACGCGCAAATGCCTGGTACGCCAGGAGCGCATTTTCTTTCGCAACATTCCGCTCTCGAGTTGGGTCGAAAACGAAATGCCGTTCGAGGAAGGCGCCGACACGGACAAGCTGGCCCAGACCATGGCCGTGTTTTCCCCGGAGTTCCTGCTGGGCGGGGGCGAGCGCGCCCCGCGCAGCCTTTTGAGGTGACGCGACTACCCGCGGTATTTCAAAGGGGTATGGTCAAAAAAATATCCGGGCGTACAATCGGAACTATAGCGAAAGCTCTACATGCTCGCCGCGCGCCTCGCGCTGGCGGCGCTGGCGCTCGGGTCCGCGGGTTGGGCCGGGACAGCTGGCAGTGTCACGGCGCCGTCCTATAACATCGCCAGCATCGTCAATTCCGCAACGAACGGCCCCGGCGCGCTTGCGCCCAACACCATCGCCACTATTTACGGGACGGACCTGTCCTACAACACTCGTGCCATCGCAAGCTCCGATCTCAGCGCCGGAGTTCTGCCCCGGGTTCTCGATGGCGTGCAAGTTTTTATCGGCGGAGTGCCGGCAAATCTTTACTTTGTTTCCCCGCACCAGATCAATTTTCTAGTCCCAAGCATCCTGCGCCCGGGCAATGCCGTGGTTTACGTGGCCCGCGAGGGCGTCGCGGGGCCGCCAGTCACAATCATGCTGCTCGACGTCGCCCCGGGCTTGTTCGAGCTGAATCCCGATACCATCGTTTCGACGCACGCCGACGGCTCGATCGTTACTAAGGACGCGCCCGCGACCGCCGGAGAGGTCGTTGTCCTGTACGCCGTTGGCTTGGGGCACACGCTGCCCGACTCTCCCCAGGGTCAGATCGCCAGTGGGCCATGGCCGATCGCGCGCACCGACTTGCGCGTGCTCGTCGGCGGAGACGCGATCGATCCCGCCCGCATCCTCTACGCCGGCGCAACGCCCGGATTCGCGGGACTCTATCAAATCAACGTTTTGCTGCCGGACCGGATCGGGCCCGACCCGGAGGTGCGCATTTCGTTGGAAGACCAGACCAGCAAAGCCGCTTTGAAAATACCGGCGCGTTGAAAGGCGACCGAAACTCCAGGGGCCGGAACCGCGTTCATGAATGTAGACCGGCTATAATGTCACTAGGATCGTCGATGTACATTCACCTGCCTATGCTCGGACTGCTGCTGGGCGCCGGATACATGATGGCGCAAGAAGCCGCGCCGTCCTCCCCCGAAAACCAGAACGCTTTCCGCAAAGTCGAACCCCGAGGCGAGCAGCCCGCTGTCGCCGATGAATCGACCTACGTCGTCGGCAATGGGACAAAAATCCCTCTTAGCCTGATTAACAGCGTCAGCACCAAGCATTCCGCCGTGGGCGACCGGATATATCTGGAAACGGTGTTCCCCATCATGTCGAACGGCAGGATCGCGATTCCGCCGGGAAGCTACGTTGCCGGAACGGTGACTCAGGTGAAGCGCCCCGGACGCGTGAAAGGGCGCGGCGAACTGTATGTCCGGTTCGATTCGTTGACTCTGCCGAATGGCGTGACCCGCGATTTCCGCGCCCGCGTGGGCAGCGTGGACAGCCGTGGCGGGGAAGAACTCGACCGTGCCGAAGGCAAGATCAAGAGCGAAGGCAATAAGAGCGGCGATGCCCGGACTATCGGTGAAGCGACCGCGGCCGGCGGCTCGATCGGCGTGATTGCCGGCAGCGCGGCCAAGCACCTCGGCATGGGCGCGGGCATCGGCGCGGGCGCGGGCGCCGCCGCCGGCCTCATGGGAGTGCTTCTATCGCGCGGACCCGACGCGATCCTGGCCAAGGGCAGCACCATCGAAATGGTGCTCGACCGGTCCCTGACGTTCGATTCCGCCGAGATCGATCTTCACGCCGGCATGCAGCCCGGACACTTTTCCGATGGCGCGGGCGGCCCCGTCCCGAGTAAGAAATCCGCGGGAAATTATCCGCGCGGGCGTTTTCCGCTCTAATGTGATAGTCTCTGCAACATGCCTGAAAGGGCTTGCTGGGAGCTTCTATGAATTTTCGCCGCACTTCACTGTTGTTGTTCGTTTTACCGTGTATTGCTTTGGCGCAGGACCGCGGGGTGATCAGCGGGATTATCACCGATAGTTCAGGCAGGCTCGTTCCCGATGCGAAAGTTGTATTGCAGCAACCTTCGACCAATCTCTCGCGTGACACCACGTCAGGGAGCGACGGAACTTACACCTTTATCAATCTTCCTGTCGGCGACTACCAGGTGACGGTGGCCAAAGCCGGTTTCCGCAGCGTGGAATCGCCCCGGGTTCATGTGGACGTGAACACCACGACTCACGTCGATCTGCAGTTGCAGGTAGGCGCGACCACGGACACGGTGGAAGTGCAGGCGAATGTTTCGCTACTGCAGACCGACAGGAGCGATCTTGGCCAAGTCATCAGCAACAGAGCGATCAATGACCTGCCGCTTTTCGCTAACGGCGGCCTTCGCAGCAATGTGGCTTTCACATCTCTCGCGCCCGGTGTGAATACCAATCTCACCGGCGACCCGGACAGTACGAACGCGAATATCCGGATTGCGGGCGGCTTGAGCAATGGCGCAAGCCAGCTGCTGGATGGCTCGGAAGCGCAGAGCGAGCGCAAGAATGATCCCCAGATGCGCGTGGTCAGTGCCGAAGGAATTGAGGAGTTCAAGGTGCAAACAAGCGCCTACTCGGCGGAATTTGGCCGCGCCTCAAACGGTATCCTGAACTACACCACTAAATCCGGCACGAACGAGTTTCACGGCACAGTGTTCGGCGTGATCCGAAATCAAGCGTTGAATGCCAGCGGCTTCTTTTACACAGCCCCGACAGTGCACAATCCGGTGATCCACAACCAGAATCTGGAGGCGGCCAGCTTCGGCGGGCCGATTCGCATCCCGAAGGTGATCGACCTGCGCAATAAGGCGTTTTTCTTTCTTTCCGGAGAGCGTTCGCGTGCGAAAGACGTTTCCAATTCGGGCCTGATCAGCTTGGCCCCAGCCGCCTTCCGGGCCGGTGACTTCCGCGGCCTTACGGATTCCAAGGGCGCCGTGATACCTCTCTACGATCCGTTCGATGCCGGCGGGAATCTGATTGCCGATGCCTCTCAGCGGCAACGCCTTTCCTGCAATGGAGTTCTGAACGTAATTTGCCCCAGCCGCATCAACCCGGTGGCTTCTCTTCTGGAAAGTTATGTGCCGCTTCCCTCTAACCCGAATGCCTTTCTCAATAACAACGCAATCGTGAATAACGGGTCGCGCACGCCGGGAGAAAACCAAGGTGTCTACGCGGTGAAGGGCGACTACAACGCTACCCAGACCATGCATTTCAGTGGAGTATTTAGCCAACAGTACTTCAACGGCTACCCTTTAGCTGGCCCAATCCCTGGGCCGATCAGCGAGGGCTTCCAGGAGTTCGGCACCACGAAATGGGTGCGGATCAACGGAGACCAGACCTTGTCCAGCACTGTGCTGAATCATTTCGCCTTCGGTTATAACCAGCGCGATCTTGGCGAGCAGGGCAACACCAATCTGGGCCCCTTCGACGGCACCTACGGAAAAGCTACGGCGATTCCGGGCGTCCTGAGTTATGGAAAGTCTCCAAATTACAGCGTATACAATTTGGGCACCTATGGAAACCGAAACACCAATATATCAACGCGCTCGCCGAGTAGAACTTTTAACTTAACCGATACTGCCACCTGGCTGAAGGGTAAACACTCGCTGAAGGCCGGATTTGAATACGTTCGCGCCACCTATTCACGCCAGGATTGTAACGGCTGCGCCGGCAGTGCCGGCTTCGGATCCAACGCTACGGGGAATCCTAACGTGAGCGGGACGACCGGTTTCGATTACGCTTCATTCCTGCTCGGCACCGCGAATGGAGGAAGCTTTAACTACGGTGCGAACATCAAGTACATTTATCCCTACTACGCCGCTTTTGTCCAGGATGACATCAAGGTCTCAAGCAGGCTAACGCTAAACATCGGGCTGCGGTATGATCTGCCCATCTCGCGCCAGGAAGAAAACTTCCAGAACAGCAACTTCGATCCCACGGCCCCGAACCCGGCCGCTGGAAACCTTCCGGGAGCGCTGATCTTCGCCGGCAACGGCCCCGGCCGCACGGGGCGCAGCCGTCTTCTGGATTATCGTAAAACTGCTTTCGGACCGCGCTTCGGTTTCGCATACCAGGTTTCCCCCAAGACAGTGATTCGCGCCGGTGGAGGCATTCTTTACGATTCCAATCGTGAAGACGGCAATGCCGATGGCGGCATCCAGGGCTTTGGAGGCAGTTTCAACGCAGTCAGCAATTTCCTTTCAAACGGAATCTCTTTCTTGCTCCCGAATGGATTCAACACATTCGGTGCCCTGGTCACGAATGGAAAGCCGCCGATTGTTAATCCTTCCATACAGAATTTCGGCAGCCCAAGCTATTTCTCCGATGGGAAGGTCGGCCAATTCTACGATTACAACTTCACAATCGAGCACAGCTTTTCCTCCACAACCCTGGTGCGCGCCAGCTACCATGCCAATTTGGGCAACCAGTTGCAGTCCGGCCAGAACTACAATCAGCTCGATCCGAAGTACATAGGCATTTATGGTAACCTGCTCAACTCACCGCTAAGCGGCGTTTTGTCTAACACGGTTGTGATCAATAGCGGCTATAAGCTACCCTATGCCGGGTACCCGCTGAATCTCTCGCTAGCCCAATCGCTGGCGCCTTTTCCGCAGTTCAATATCGGTTTTGGCGGCACCACTGACGGCGGCCACAGCACCTGGCATGCTTTGGAAACCAGCTTTCAACACGATTATTCTTCCGGTTTGTACTCGCTGATTTCCTACACGTGGTCAAAATTCATTTCGAACAATACGTCTGCGAACGTCTACGCTCAGAATACGGAAAAGGATATATCCACCTCCGACCGTACGCATGTATTCTCGGCTGCGACCATCTACGATCTGCCTTTTGGCAAAGGTAAGTCCTTCGGAGGCAATTGGAATCCGGTGGTGAATGCGGTGCTCGGAAACTGGCGTGCCTCGGCCGTGCAGCATTACCAGACTGGCGCACCCTTAGGCGTAGGTTCCGGCCAAAACCTTTACGGCGCGGGAAATGCGCGGCCTAGCTACGTACCCGGGCAGCCTTTGCTGAATCCAAATTTCAACCCAAAGGATCCCACCAGCCGGTACTTGAATCCGGCGGCTTTCGTGCAGCCGGCTAATGGCGTCTTCGGCGATGTTCCCGCGGTAGTCCCCAGCTTACGTCAGCCCTTCCAGCTCAGTGAAGACGTCGCTCTTAGCAAAGACTTCCCGATCGGCAAGACGGAAGCGAAGAGGTTCGAGTTCCGGGCTTCAGCGTTTAATATTTCGAATCGGCATCTATTGGGAGGCTTGCAGACCAACGTAACCAACGCATCGTATGGTCAATTCAGCAATCCGCAGACGAACCAACCTAGGAACATCGAGTTCAGTCTGCGCTTCCGGTACTAACTCACTTTACGGCGGCTTTTCGGGCGTTTTCCAAATTTGCGCGATAGGCCGCCTGCCCCGGATCGAGTTCTGACGCTTTCTGGAAGCTTGCCTCCGCGGCGGTCATATCGCCCAAGCGCAATGCCACTTCGCCCAGGGCGTTGTGCGCGTCGGCGGCTGAAGGGTTCAACCGAACCGCAACGCCAAGGCTGCCGCGCGCGGCTTCCAGCCTTCCCAAGCGCCCTTCGATGAGCCCCAGCAAAAAGTGGTAAATCCACTGAGAGGGAACCAGTGCAATGGCTTCCTGGATTGCATCGCGAGCTGCTCCGTAGTGGGCCAGATCGTATTCGAGACTCGCCAGCCGAAACAGAATGGTTTCCTCATGCGGGCACAGCTCGCGCGCTTGTTTCATCTTCGCCAGGGCGCTGGGCAGATCTCCCGACTCGACGAAGGGCTTAGCTTCCTCCACCAGCTTGAATGCCTGCCGCCGTCCTTCGGAATCGGCATTCGCCTTTCCGCGGAGTTCCGCAAACTTTGCGAGCGCGGCGCTCCTTTCCGTGTCACGCCCCATCCCGCCGTACGCACGCGCCAGTTGGTAATACACTTCCGCTTCCGCTCCGCCCAACCGCAGCGCAGTCTGAAATTCGGTTGCAGCCTCCGCAAACCGGCCCAAATGGTTATAGGCGGAGCCAAGCACAAACCGGGGTTCAAATGCTTTCGGCGATAGAAGAACCACCCGGCGCAGCACGTGGAGCGCTTGCTCCTCTTCACCCTTGCGCAGCAGCAGGTTCCCTTGGCCAAGCAGCGCCGCCGCGCAGTTCGGATTGAGCCGGAGCGCCGCTGTAAACTCTTTTTCGGCAGCTTCCCGATTACTCGCGCCGAAGTACGCTGCCCCAAGATCCGCGTGAGCCTGTGCGTCAGCCGGATCCTGTTTCACCAGCTTCTCAAGCACGGCCGCCGCGTTGTCGTTCCGCTTCGCCCGCAGATAAAGCGCGGCCGCACCACGCAGGGCGGATGGGTTTCCCGGATCGAGTTGTAGAGCGCGTTCATATGCCGCAAGCGCCTCACCATCATTCCGGTGTTCTGCGTATCCTTCGCCGAGGGCGACATACGCCAAAGTGAATTTCGGATTGCACTTCACCGCTTCTTGGAATGCGATGAGGGCCTGGTCGACTTGATGCAGCCTATATCGCGTGAGGCCCAAATAGAAAGAGAGCTCGCACGCGGGATCCTGCTGGCGGACCTGTTCGAAGAGCCGCGCGGCTTCAGCATATTGTTGGGCATCGAAGGCGCGCTTGGCCTGCTCCAGCGTCTGACTGCTCGCGGCCAGCGCAAAGATTCCGATTGCGGATAATTTCAGAAGCACTTACAGGGGCCTTTTTTACTTACCTTTTTTAACTTTACTTCGATTGGGATACATTTTAAGTCCGAGTAAAGGAGGAAACCAGTGCGTCTTAGGTGGCGAGTTGTGGCGAGTGGTGTTGTGCGTTCTCTAGGCCCGATCGGATACCGTCTGACGCGCCGCCCCTCGAGAGCTATCCCAAGATCGACTCGCGCTCGCACCCGCGCATATCCATCTCGAATTCGATCGATACAATTGGCGGTCTCGAATAGTGCCAGGTAACCCCGTGAATGGCCGACGCGCCCATTGGCCGCACGATGTCTTCGGCGAACATGGCGCAGATGGAATGCGCGGTATAGACGTCGACCGCCGTGACCATGTCCCAACTCACTTCCAGGCCGCGCAGCCGCCCTTCCATAAGACCCATCACGAAGCGCGCTTTCTCGCGCAATGCATCGGGGGACGTTTCTCCGCGGCGCACGACGTCGTGAACGTCCAGCGATCCTTCTGGCAACTCGCCGGCGCCGGCCACGATGAAGGTTTTCGCTTTTGTCCGGGAAGGAACCGTGTGGCTGAACCCATAGAGCGATCGCGCCGAAGGGGCCCCGATAACAGGGGCGATGTTGGTGCGCGCGACCGGATTGATCCCGTCTTGGAAAATTCCCCATTCACCGAGCACGCGCACATAGCCCGCGTTGAACTCATTAAATCCTCGGAAAGAGAATGGCCGCGGCGAACGCAATTCCATGCCGCACAGAGCTTGCGGCGGACGATCGACCCGGGTGAGTTGCTGTTTAACGCGCTCAAAGCCCTCCGCGAGCGGAACGGGCCGCCGGAACCGGACGTGCACGATCTCATAACCGTCGTGGGCGACCGTGCCCGCCGAATACGGGTCTATTCCGCGCAGGAACGAATAGTTTCCCTTGGGGTTGGGAAGGAGCATTTGTTTGGGTACGGCCGCACTCTCCGCGGTATTCTCCGTTTATTCTGCGTGGTATTCTACCGGGAAGCGCCGCCGGTAGTACATTTCTAACATGAAGATTCTGATTACCGGGGGAGCAGGCTTCATCGGAAGCCACTTGGCAGGCCGCCTGTTAGCTCGGAACTCCGGGGCCATTACGGTTCTCGATAACTTCAAGCGTGGAGCACTGGGCATATTTGCGGCGATTCGGAAGGATATCCATCTCATACAAGCCGATGTGCGGGACAGCGCCGCGGTAATGGCGGCGGTCCGCGACGCGGATGTCGTCTTTCACCTTGCGGCTCAATCGAACGTTCTTGGTTCGGTGCGGGACGAAGGCTATTGCTTTTCGACTAATGCCGCCGGGACCCGGAATGTGCTCGAAGCCGCCGCCGCGACTGAAATCGAACGAATCGTGTTCACGTCTTCCCGGGAAGTGTACGGAGATCCGGACGCGATTCCCGTCCACGAATCCGCTCCGCTGAAGCCCAAAAATCCGTACGGCGAAAGCAAGAGGGATGCCGAGAATCATTGCGCCCTGTTCCTTAGCCGGAAACTGCCGGTTTCGGTGTTGCGGTTGAGTAATGTCTACGGTCCGGGCGATCGGGATCGAGTGATTCCTATTTTCATCGAGAGGGCCATGGCGGGCGAGCCGTTGATCGTAAACGGGGGACGGCAGTTAATAGATTTTATCTGGATTGAATCGGTAGTCGACGCTCTGGTGAGAACTGGACTGGGTCCGTATGCGCCGGGTCCGATCAACATCGGCAGCGGAAAGGGAACGACGGTTATCGATCTGGCGCATCGGATTCTCTCCGCGACTGGTTCACGTTCGACTATATTGCTACAGGAAGCTAACCAGGTAGAAGTGGTCCGTTTTGTAGCCGACGTGACGAGATCGCGGCAGCTACTGGGCATGGAAAGCATTGAGGATCCACTGTCTTGCTTGAGCCGGATGGTTGTGGACCGGTTAGCGTAACTGGGCGGTCAGCCAGGTTCGGGCGAAGTCCCAATCCCGTTTCCACGCTTTTCGCTATTTAACCGCCGGGCATGGTCCACGAGCACGTGGCGCAGTTGTCTTGCCGCTACCGCGAAGAAGTGCGATCGATCCTTCCAATCGATTGGCGAAGTTCCACAAAGACGCAGATAGACTTCGTGGACCAATGCAGTAGTTTGCAGCGTGTGCTCGCCATGTTCGCGGCGCATTTCGCGGGAAGCAATCCGGTGCAGCTCGCCATATACGAGCTCCGTCGGGCGGTTGGCTGCTTCCTTGTCTCCGGCGTGCCAGTGTTCGAGCAGGCGGGTGATCGCGCGTGAGGCAACCCCGTTTTGCCTCCGCCGATTTCGCGGATTAACGTGTATCCGCTCAATTGACCGAGACGCTGGCCCAAATAATGACGCCGGACTACGCGAGCCCCGAGCAAGCCGGCGGGGTGAGCTCGGGATTCGCGCTTCGCCGGCGATTCGGGTGGAAAGTCCGGCCGTTTACGGCCTCGCGCCAGGCTCCTACGGCTCGAGCGCGGCCTTGATCCGCTCCGCCAGTTGTGTCGCCGTGTAGGGCTTTTGAATGAACCCGGAGAGTCCCTGCCGCTCGATCCAATCCGTGGCTTCACTCTCGTTATAACCGCTGGTAATCACGATGCGCGTTGCCGGACGGATTTCGACGATGCGGCGCGCCGCTTCTTCCCCGTTCATGACAGGCATGGCCATATCGAGCAGCACGGCGCTGACTTCGCCGCCCATTTTGGCGAAGAAGTCCACCGCTTCCTTGCCGTTTTCCGCGAGCGCCACCTTGTACCCGTAGCGCTCCAAGGTGGCCTTGGCCATTCGCCGTACCGCTTCTTCATCGTCGACCACAAGAACCAACCCCTTCCCCGAAAGAGTCTTCCGGTTTTTCACTACGCTGGTCTTGACCGGCTGTTCCCGGCTGGCCGGGAAGAGCAGTTGAAACCTCGTGCCGGCGCCTTCCGCGCTCTCGACGCGCATGATGCCTTTATGGCTGCCCACGATTCCCAGCACGGCCGCGAGGCCAAGCCCATGCCCGTGCGGCTTCGTCGTGAAGAAAGGATCGAAGATGCGCGCCTGCGTTTCCTTCGACATCCCGCAGCCGGTGTCGCGGGTTTCCAAATAAGCGTACGGCCCCGGCGGGATTTGCGCTTCCGGAAAATAGCGAGCCGCCTCTTCGGCGTCGATGTCCCAAGCGCGCGTCGTGACTTCCACGATACCGGGGTTTTCGCCAATGGCTTCAGACGCATTGATCACAAGATTCATGATCACCTGCTGCATCTGCGCGGAATCGGCGTCCACGCGAGGCAGATCTTGTGCCAGGTTCATGCGAAGATCGATTTTCTTCGACATCACCGCTTCGACGAGTTTGCTGATCTCGGCAACCAACTCCGTTAAATCGACCGGCTTGATGACGAATGGCGCGCGTCCCGAATAGGCCAGCAACTGCTGTGTAAGATCGGAAGCGCGCCGGCTCGCCAGCACCACTTCGGCCAGAGTTCGATACGCCGGGTGCGAGGGGGACAGCGCGTCCAGCGATAAGCTGGCGTTGCCCATCATCGAGGCGAGCATGTTATTGAAATCGTGCGCCACGCCGCCGGTGAGAAGCCCGAGCGATTCGAGTTTCTGCGCGTGCAGCAACCGGCTCTCCAGTTGTTTGCGCTCCGTAAGATCCAGAACGAAGCAGACACAGGTGCATGCTTCGGCATTGTCGATGGCCGCATTCTTGACGGCGGCCCCGCCTATCAGGATGGGAACGGTAGTTCCATCCTTGCGGACGATTTCCTTCTCAAAAGGGGTGCACGCGCCTTTGGCGGCCAACTCCTGAAGCGCTTGCCGGTCGGCGGCGTGATGCTTCGCCGGCGTCATGTCCCGCCAGCGGATCTGACGCTGCCGCAATTCTTCGCGGGTGTAGCCGGTCATCCGGAGGAAAAAATCGTTGGCATCGAGCACATGATTGCCGTCTACTTCGATAATGCCGATGATGTTCGATTCAAATAGCCGCCGGACGCGGGTCTCGCTTTGCCGCAGCGCCGCCAGCACCGATTCCGCTTCGGCACGAGCGGCCTTTTCCCGGCCCAGCATCGCCGCTTTTTCGGCTTCGGCGCGGTTCACCTCGGTCACGTCCAAAGAAATTCCGGCGATGTAGCGTTTCCCTGAATTCGTGGTGAACGGAAACTTGAATGTCATCCATTGGTGTTCGCCGTCCGATTGGGGGAGCGTTTCGGCAACCTTCAATGTCCGATTCGCGTTAAGCGCGCGAAGATCGTTAGCTCGTATTTGGCCCGCTATTTCCGCAGGCCAAAGATCCTGGTCGGTCTTGCGCCACCACTCGCAACCCAAGACACTTTCAATTACCCGGTTTGCGTAGATGTACCTGCCTTCCTCGTCTTTCATGTAAGCAAGCAACGGGCTGTTGTTCATGAAAGACTGAAACAGGTCGCGGCTCTCCCGTAGGGCGGCCTCCACCCGGTCCCGGCCGCGAGCCGCTTGCTCTAGTTCCTCCACCCGCTTGCGTAAGCGTGTAAGTTCTTCATACTGCGATACCTCAATCGGAGTGCCTACCCTATCGCTAACCCTGGTCGCCATGGCGTCATAACCCAAAAACGGCACCTTTCGCCGCACCCTGTCACAGGTCGTCATACAATCCACGGGCCAAACGGAGGTGGAAAGGCGCTATACATTCTGGAATAATGCGTTCAATCGCTCCCTTAAGTAGTTAATTTCTGGACCGTGGGGCTGCTCCCGCCAGCGGGCATTTGGGGAATGCTCGTGGTTCCAATCCGGGGATACTGGAACACCGTGGCGGGCTGGGCCGCGACGCCGCCGCCTCCGCCTTCAGTGGCATGGGAGCGCTGTATAAATTGTCCAGACGGAAAGATCGATAAGCGGCTTCGGTTAATTTAAGCGCGTAAACGATGTTTCCCGCCGGATCGACTTCCATTGCGACGGAGCTGTTGTCCGGAAACCAGCCGCTTCCGAAGTGAAGGTTTCCATTCGACAGCCTTTGCGCCGCGCCTAATGCGAAGGAAAACCCGCCGAGGTTTGCGGCTAGAACGGGCGTGGCGGTCCGGTTTACCTCATCGATCTCGATAACCTGGCCGCGGCTGTTCGCCGTTCCGTCAAGTGCGCGTCTAGTGTTGCCGTTATCGTACAGCAATAGCCGGCTCGGGTTATCCGGGTCGAAATTGACATCGTGCTGGTGGGAAAACCAGGCATTCGGATCGGCCGGATTCATCGCGAAATCGCCGTCGCGGCCCAGACGCCACAGAATGTTGCCCGAGCCGTTTCCATTTTGATAGTCGATCTTGAGCACCCAATCCTGATGGCGCATCGAGACGATCAGGTTGCCGTCGGCGGTAGGCTGCACGCTGTTGGCGTGAGTCCAGTCGTTCGCGTCGTCGGCGAGCGTGAGCTTCGGGCAGCTTCCCTGCGAACAGCGTTCGTTCAAAACGGCGGCGCGCCGCTGGTCTAGATGGTCAAACGCGCTCCACGTCCAAACAATATTTAGATCCGGATCGAGCACGATCACCATGTCTCCGCCGACATCGACCGCCCCCGGGCCCTGTACGTCCGTCAGGATTTGCTCGACAAACCCGAGCGTGGCGATCTTGCCGTCCGGAAGACGAAACGCCTCATGATGAAACCCGCTGATGGGCGGCTGCCCCATTGCCGCGAGTTGCTCGTTCACGCGCGCGGCATTGGTCTCAAGGACAGTCATTCCGGCGAGATCGAATGCCCGAAGCTTTTGCGTTGCCGGGCCGCCGTTGCCTTGGACCAATCCCCAAAATATCCCGCCCGGCTCCGGCCTGGTGATGAAAGAAATGTCCCCGGGATAATACCAGAGAAGATTGCCGTTCAGATCCGTCGCGATCTGTTTATTCGGAAAGATGGGGCAGTGAAGCAGGAAGCCTTGCGCGCTTGCCGGCGCGATCCGAACCTCATGCTGGGGCAGATCGATATTCACCCTTCCAGTGGCGGCCGAGGTTTCGCCGCTGGCAATTCTTCCGTCGCCGGAATCGATGAAGTGGCGAAGAGTGTAGACGCTGTCGGGATAGAGCCCCGCTACGTAAAGATTCATGCTGCGTCCGTCGCAATCGCGGAAGGGCGTCGTTTGGATGGAGCCATCGGGCGCCCGGGCTTCCACCTGCATCCGGTTTCCGGGCGCGCAAGGCGGCGCGCTGTAAAGCAGCACGAGCGGGTGCGCCGTCGGATTGAGAACGGCAATTCCCGACGATACGCGGGATAGCATTTCGAACGGGTATGAGGCTGTCGCGGTTTCTCCGGTGTCGAGCCGGCGCGCGGACACTTCCATCTCGAACGTGCCTTCGCCATCGGCCATGGTCCAGTCGATCGTGTCGTCGGGGCCGTAGTCGTGAAGGATCTTGTATTCGCGCGCCGGAGCCGTTCGAACGCCAAAGCGATACCGGAGCGCCGGCGCGTCTCCGCCGGTCGATGCCGAGGCGCTCCACGTAATCATCGTGCCGACGGGTTGCGGCGTGGGTTGCGAGGCGGTCAGGTTGACGGAAAGGCCGGCGGTCGCGGTTGAAGCGACGAGAAGAATTCCGGCGAAAAGGTAGCCGGAATGGAATCGATTTGCAGCGGTGTTGCGAATCATGACAGCCTCCAACGGTTACGGATTGAATATGCTGTAAGCGCAATGTGGAGACCAGTAGGCTCGCCGAGCGGGTATTGGAAGCCGCTTGGCGTGTATCTCTCTGAAGTGTCGGCGATTATAAGTTGACGCGATGAGATGTGTCGGGGAGTATCGTCATGCGCGAATGGCGAAACCCTATCTTTTTCGATAAACCTGTCGCTTATTGGATAGGATTGCAGTTGCCGCCGGGCCGCATCCCGGCGGGGGTGGACGCCAAGGCCTCGCTCACTTCCTTGCTTCCGCTTCCACCGCTTCCAATTCTTTCCCCGCTTCCGCCCACTTGCCCTGACCCGCAAACTCACGATACCGGCGCAAGTGATTCCGAATGCCGTCGAGCCGGCTGTCCGTTCCCGTCGGCGCTGAAACCATCGGCGCGGCAGGAGCGGTCGCGGTGACCGGCGAACCTGCGCGATTCAACTCGGCCAGCGCCTTCTCGTACGTGTCCTCGTATACCAATCGGTTCCCCAGCGCCAGAACCACCTTCTTCAACTGCGGCATGCGTGCCTCGGTCGCCTGAATGTAGAGCGGCTCCACGTACAGAAACGTATTGTCGACCGGTAGCACCAAGGTCTGTCCGCGCAACACTTGCGAACCTTGCTGATTCCACAGCGTCAAATCTTTTGAAATATTCTGATCCTGATTGATTCGCGCCGCGATCTGCATGGGCCCGAGCGTAAGCTCCTGCTTCGAGAGTTGCAGCACGACAATTTCGCCCAGGTGTTCCCCGTCGCACCTCGCCAGCATCACGCCGATCAGGTTCTCCTTCGATGTGGGCGTGAACGAGAGCATCAGCAGAAATTCGGGCTTGTCCTGGCCGGGGAGCGTCGCCACGACGTAGGTCGGCGTGGAGGGCGCGGGCGTGCCGTTTTGTCCCGAGACGTAACGCGCCAACTCCCAAAGATCCTCCTTGTTGTAGAACGCTTGAGGATTCAGCATGTGATACGTCCGGTAAATTTCCGCCTGCACGCGGAACAGCACTTCGGGATACCGGGCGTGCGCCCGCAGGTCGGCGGGCATTTCGGATTCCGCGTGAAACAGCTCCGGAAACAGATTCTTGTACGCCAGTATTACCGGATCGTTGGGCTCGAAAATGTAGAGGCGCGTTTCACCATCGTAAGCGTCCACGGTGGCCTTTACGGAGTTGCGGATGTAGTTGATCGTCCCCACGTTTTGAACGCCGATGCTTCGCGAATAGGGATGCGCGTCCGACGTGGTGTAGCCGTCCACCATCCAGACGAGACGGCCGGCATCGGTGATTACGAGATACGGATCGGTGTCCCATTCGAGAAACGCGGCCGCTTCCTGGAGCCGTTCGCGAACCCTGCGGCGGATCATCATCCGGCTGTCGGGCGTCAGGTAATTCGTGAGCAGGATATTGGCATCGCCCTCATGCAGCGCGGCCGCGAGGCGAAGCGGCAGCGAGGAGATTGGGAAGCCGCCCTTCCCCTGGTATCGGGCTTTCACATTGTCGGCCCCCGAAGGATAGTCGAGCTCCTCTTGAGCCGTGTGTACAAACACCGGCTCATGCGCGATCTCGCTGTAATAAAGCTGCGGCCGCGCGATCTTCAGGCTGCTCGTCTTGATCTCCGGCGGCATGTTCTCGATTAAATAAACCGGCAGCCCGTCGGGGGTGATCTTGCTGACTTCGGCGAGCGCAAGACCATAGCCATGCGTATAGATGAAGTGCGGGTTGATCCAACTCGCGCGCGCATCGGGAAGCTGTTGGATATCGAGCTCCCGCGGCGCGAGAAGCACCTGCCGGTACTGGCCGTCGATGGTGTAGCGGTCCACGTCCGTGTTGGCGAAGACGTAATACTGGCGCAAGGCCTGACTCTGCGTGACGGTGTCGTGAAACGCGCGCATGTCCCACAGGCGCACGTTATCGAGCAGATTTTTGTGCTTGACCACGTCGATGGTCGTTTCGGGCTGCGTTTTATATTCAATGGCGCGCGTGCGCTCCTCCAGACGGTACGCCGCGCGCGTGGCGTGAATATGATCTTGAATGTAAGACCGCTCGAGCGAGATCTCGTTGGGCTTCACGTAGAGGCTCGATACCAGTTTCGGCACGATGAACTCGACCACGAGCGCGAAAGCCATGCACGCCGCCAGAACCCATCGGCCCGACCACGCGAACACCGCCGCGAGCAGGCACGCCGCAACCAACAGCCACTGCAACGGGAGCGCAACGTGCGCGTCGACGTAATCCACGCCGACCATGAATCCATGGTCGTTCAGTACCATCTCGTAGCGGCCCAGAAAATATTTGCAGGCGAGGCCGAGCAGGAAAACGACCACGGCTCCGCGCAGAAAGCGCGATTCCAGGCCGCCCGGGAGCCGCAATAACCCTACATCGAATTCGCGCATTTCCCGCAGCTCGGGAATGCGGTAGCGCAATTGCCAGAAGCGCGCCGCGATCCAGTAAACCAGAACCGAGACGATTACCAACGCCAGGACGTAATGCCGCAAGTCCGAATAAAACGGCAGGTCGAATAGATAGAACGAGAGCGGCTTCTGAAAGACGGTATCGCGCCACGCGGTTGCATCGGTGGTGAGCGAGCGGCTGCCGAGATAGCGAACGATGGTCCAGTTATCGATTGCGGAAGACGCCGTCAGGAAAGCCATGAAGAGAAGCGCGAGCGTGACGATTTTGGCGTAGGTGCGGTGTTCGCTCAGCCTCGTTTCGGCGAATTTCAAAGCCCGCGCATGAGCGATCCAGAGGACCGCGAACGCGAGCAGGGTAGCCGCGACCACCGGCGCGACGGAATAGGTATAGAGATTAAACCAAGTCTGGACTTGCCCGAGTTCTTTCCACCATTGATACTCGATAACCAGCGACGCGATCCAGCGCGCCCCCGCAAGAGCGATGAACGCGACGATGGCAAGCGAGATGCACCCCGCGCGCGAGCGCCGCGGCTGAGACGAAGGAAGCCGGTGAACGACCATGATCAATTGCCGTTCATTCTAACTGCCACGCAATTCTTCCCCCCACGATAGCGGCCACGGGCCCTCCTCGAAATTTCTTCCCATCGAACGGCGAATTCTTGCTTTTTGAAAACGACTGGTTCACATCATAGACCCATTCGCGTTCCGTGTCGAAAACCGTGACGTCCCCGGGCGCGCCCGCCGCAAGCGTTCCGCGATCCAGCCGCAAAACGTTGGCCGGCCCGGTCGTAAACAAAGCGACCATGCGCGCGAGCGATATCCTCCCGCCATGCACCAGCTTTTCGAGCGACAGTCCGAGCGCCGTTTCAAGCCCGGTAATCCCGAAAGGGCATCTCTCGAATTCCTGCATCTTCTCGCTTCCCGGATGCGGCGCGTGATCCGTGGCAATCGCGTCGATCGCCCCGGAAACTATTCCATCGATCACGGCATCCACATCGAGCGCCGACCGAAGCGGCGGCTTCATCTTGTAATTGCTGTCGTAAGCGGCAAGCTCCGCATCCGTTATTGCGAAGTGGTGCGGAGTCGATTCGCTCGTTACGGCAAGTCCCTGTCTTTTCGCGTACGCCACCATCGCGACCGAGCGCCGCGCCGAGATATGGGCCACGTGAAAGCGCGCCCCGGTCGCCTCCGCGAGCAAAATGTCGCGCGCCACCATCACGTCCTCGGAACTGGAGGGAATGCCGCGCAGGCCTAGCCGCGTGGACATCGGCCCTTCGTGCATGTCACCGCCCGCGCTCAAATTCAGGTCCTCGCAATGATCGATCACCGGCAGATCGAAGGACCGCGCGAATTCCATCGCGCGGCGCATCACGCGCGCGTTCATGACGGGGCGCCCGTCGTCCGAAATAGCCACGATGCCGGCGTTCTTCATCGACCCGATAGCCGCCAGTTCATCGCCCGCGCTATTGCGCGTAATGGCGCCGATCGGGAAAACGTTGGTAATGGCGAACCTTCGCGCGCGCTCGATAATGTAGCTGGTGACGGTGGCGTTGTCGTTCACGGGAATCGTGTTCGGCATGCAGCAGATGGACGTGAACCCTCCCGCCGCCGCCGCGCGCGAACCCGTCTCAATGGTCTCGGCGTGCTCAATGCCAGGCTCGCGGAGGTGCACATGCATATCGATGAAACCCGGCGCGACGATCCTGCCCGAGGCATCGAAGATTTCGCAGCCGGCGGTATCTCCGCCGCTCGCAATGCGGCCGTCGCGAATCAGGATATCGGCCGCTTCGTCGCGTTGCGAAGCCGGATCGATCACGCGGCCGTTCTTGATCCAGATGGATTGAGACCGCGCGCTCACCCCACCACCCGTTCCAGCACGGCCATCCGCACCGCCACGCCGTTCTCCACCTGATTCAGGATCACCGAACGCTGGCTGTCGGCGACTTCGGAAGACAGTTCCCGGCCGCGGTTGATCGGACCCGGATGCATCACGATGGCATGCGGCTTCGCCAGCGCCATGTGCTCCAAACGCAGCCCGTAAAACGGAAAATATTCGCCCGCCGAGAGCGCCGATTCGTGCTGGCGCTCGAGCTGCACGCGGAGCATCATCACCACATCGGCGTCGCGGATAGCCTCGCGAATATCGTGAGTCAGCGTGATGCCGGGCGCGATTCCGGCGAGCGCCCGAGGCAGCAGGGGAGCGGGCCCGCACAAAACGATATCGACGCCGAACTTCGAAAGCAGATGCACGTTCGACCGCGCCACGCGGCTGTGCGCGATATCGCCGATGATCGCCACGCGCAAGCCTTCGAGCTTCGACGTGCGGTCGAGAATCGTGAGCGCGTCGAGTAGCGCTTGCGTGGGATGCTCATGCGTGCCGTCGCCCGCGTTGACGATGGGAATGGGCAAATGCCGCGCCAGGAATTGCGGCGCCCCGGACGCCGAATGGCGCATCACGATGGCGTTGGGGCGCATGGCCGCGAGCGTGTTCAGCGTATCGACCAGCGACTCGCCTTTCGATGCGCTCGACCCCGAAGCCGTGATCGAAATGGTATCCGCGCCCAGCCGCTTCGCCGCGATTTCAAAGCTCGTCCGCGTGCGCGTGGAGGATTCAAAAAACAGATTGACGATCGTCTTCCCGCGCAAAGTATCGAAACGCGGAAAAGACTGGTTTTGAAGGGGCTGGAACTGTTTCGCTCGCGCCAGGATGGCTTCGATCTCCGCGCGATCGAGCGATTCAATGCCAAGTAACCCAGCGGGCAATCCGGCCTGCATCGTCAAACTTTCTCGACCAGCAGAACTTTCTCCATCCCATCGATTTCGTGGCACTTTACTTCGATGATTTCGTTCTCGCCGGTCTGCACCGTGCGCCCAATGAAGCGCGCTTCGATCGGCAATTCGCGATGCCCGCGATCGATCAGCACGAGAAGCTGCACCCGGGCCGGGCGGCCGTGATCGAAGAGCGCGTCGAGCGCCCCGCGAATCGTGCGACCGGTGTAGAGAACATCGTCCATCAGAATGATGTCTTTGTCTTGCACCGAAAACGGGATTTCCGTCTCGCCGACGACGGGCTTCACCCCCACCGTACTCAGATCGTCGCGATATAGGTTTATGTCGAGGATACCCACTGGAATCGTGCGTTTTTCCAGATCTTCGATCTTCTTCGCGAGCCGTTGCGCCAGGGGAACGCCGCGCCGCCGTATGCCGATAAACGCAAGCTGGTCGAGATCGCGGCTGCGCTCCAGGATCTCATGCGCGAGGCGAACCAATGTCCGATCGATCTCGGACGCACTCATTAATTGGCTCTTCTCGCGGGTCGCGGCCATGCTTACGGCATTGTACTGTACTGGGCGACTGCGTCATCGCTGCGTCATCGTCCGGCAGCGGCAGCCTTCAACGCCTTATCGAGCTGCCTCGCGCGCTCCTCGCGAAGACGCAATTCTCCGGTCAATTCGGCCAGCGTTGTCACGCCATCGCGATTCCGGTCGGCACTGACGAGAAGTTCGCGCATCCGCTCGGCGTCTTCGCTTGCCCGCTCTTTAATCGAGATCCGTCCATCATGATTCGTGTCCAACAGTGAAAAAACGATGGACGCCTGCGTGGCGGCCCGATCGGGCAAAACTTCGTCCGGCGTGAGGAAACCATCGCCATTGCGGTCTAGTTTGCGCAATGCCCGCGAGCCGTTCAGCATTTCTTTCGCCGAGATTTCACCGTCGTGGTCGGCATCGAGCGCCGCGAGTACTGGATTCGAACGCATGAACTCGAGCCGGGCACGCCGTGCGAACTCGGCATCCGGTTCGATCGGTAGCCCGGTTCTGAGCGAAAAGCCGCATTCTTCCGCACTCAGTTTGCCATCCCGATTCGTGTCGAGCTTTCGCAGCGCCGCTGGCGAGGTGACGATCTCCCACGGGGAGATGACAAAGTCTCGATTCGCATCAATTGCCCCAAGGACGCGGATTCGCTTAAAGTAAACGGCCGCGAGCGCCCGCCACGGATTGTCCGGATCGGGACCGAACTTGATGAGAGTGTCCGGTTCCGTCCCCTTGAGCGAAGCGCGGTCGATGGGTAACAGATCGCCGCCCGGCCGATGGGACCCAATCAGATAGGACGGCGATGTTCGCCCGCGGCCGACCGCTAGGACCATCGCGCATAGGACAGCCACCGACAGCAGGACTCCGTTTAGTATCGCCGCCGGCCGGGGTCCGCGGCTCTCGAGGCTGCTGAACAGCGGAGTGTTCGCGGATCCCGCGGCTACCGCGCCGACCGGCATCGGCCGCCGGAATTCGGATCGTAAGACCCACTGCCGGAACAGTGAGACAAAAACATCGACGAATAACGACCTCGCACTCCCGCGATTGGCCACTTCGTCGAACGTACCGAGCATCTCCTCGGCAAACCGTTGCCTGAAAGGCAGCGGGTGCAACCGAACCAGCCGGATATAGAACGATCTGAACATTTACGCCCTCCCGGTCCGCAGTGCGCGGATGCGAAGTTTGGCCTCTCGAACGACACCTTCGAGCCGCGCTATTTCCGACGAAAGAACCCGGCGTCCCAATGAACTCAGCCGATAACAGCGGCGCCGGGATCCCTCCGCCTCGTCACCGGACTCCTCCACGAGTCCTTGTTTCAGAAGCCGCTGCAGGTTGTCGTACAGCGTGCCTGGCCCCAGTTTGTATCTGCCATCGGATTGACGGGCCACCTCCTGCATGATGGCGTAGCCATGCAGGTCTTCGCCTGCCAGTGCCAGCAGGATGTGCAAGACGGCGGGAGCCAGAGGAAGGAACTGGTTAATCGGATTCTTCATACTCGGACTCCGTTATATCAGATTCCGGTATATCCTGCAACACCATATCGAAATTAGAACCGCCGCATGCGCGACCGGATTCTCTTGGCCAGTTTCTCGATCTCTTCCGTCTTCTTCAGGCTGGATATCGATAAGACATGGCGCGTTTCCTTCTCCATCTCCTCCCGCAACGATTGCGAAAGCTCCACCAACTCGTCCGCGTCCTTCAGGTTCTTCTGGTAATCCGCTTTTAAGATCTCGTCGCGTTGGGATTTCCCATTTGGCAGCTTGATGTCCGCGCTCGAAGCCGGCGGCTCGGTTGGATCGAGCGGCTTCTCTTGCTGCGCCAAAAGGGGCGGAAACATCAGCAAAACGATCAAGATCCAGGGCCTTGCAATGGAGGGGAGCATGAAAAACCTGTTGCTATGATAGCCACATGCAGCAGGTCAATGTGGGGATAGTGGGCCTCGGGAACGTCGGCCAGGGCGCGCTTTCGATCCTCACCGGGAACGCGGAACAGATCGCCCTAAAGCTGGGTTTCCGGTTAAACGTGGCCGCGGTTTGCAGCCCGTCGGTGCATTCGAAGCCGCTGGCGGACTTGCCGGCGCGCGTGCTAAAGACCGCCGATTGGCGCGAAGTGACGGCGCATCCGGATATCGATATCGTCGCGGAGCTGGTAGGCGGAACAACCGTGGCTCGCGAGATCGTGGAAAGCGCCATCGCCCACAAGAAGTCGATCGTCACCGCGAATAAGGAGTTGATGGCGTTGTGCGGCTCGGAGCTCTGGGATCGCGCGATTCGCGCGGGCATCAACGTGGCGATGGAGGCGAGCGTCGCGGGCGGAATTCCGATTCACGCGGTCCTGCGCGAGGGCATTTCGGGAGACCGCGTGGTTGCGCTCTATGGCATCCTGAACGGCACCAGCAATTACATCCTGACGGAGATGGAAAAGCATGGCGAGCCGATCGAGACCGTGCTCGCCGAGGCGCAGCGGCTCGGTTACGCCGAAGCCGATCCGAGCGCCGACGTGGATGGCTTCGACGCGCGCTCGAAACTCGCGATTCTCGCCGCGCTCGCTTTCGGCGAGCGCATCACGCCCGCGGATATTTATGTCGAGGGCATCCGCCGCATATCGCCGATGGATTTTGCTTACGCGCATCAGCTCGGGCATACGATTCGCTTGATCTGCGCCGCGCGGCAGACACAAGACGGCCTGATCTTATCGGTGCGCCCCTCGCTAATCCGAACCTCCACGATTTTAGCGGGAGTGCAGGGCGCCTACAACGCGATCTGGGTGAAGGGGCATTACGGCGAAGACACTTTCTACTATGGGCGCGGGGCGGGATCGCGGCCGACCGGCGTCGCCGTCGTGAGCGATCTGATGCGGGTGGCGCGCGAGATCCGGTCGGGCAGCCCCGAGCGGGTTTCGCCATTCGCGCACGAGCGTCTCGGCGAATATAAACCCGTTTCGGTGACGCTGCAGAAGCGTCCATACTACATCCGGTTCCGGGTGGACGACCGGCCGGGGATCATCGCGGCGCTCGCCGGAATCCTGGCCGGAAAGCACATCAGCCTGGAAGCGGTCCTGCAGGAGCCGTCCGACGAGAAACACGATTTGCCATTTGTGATCACCGTCGAATCCACATCGGAACAGGCCGTGCGGGACGCGGTGGAGGAAATGTCTCGCCTCGATTTCCTGAAACAGCCGCCGCTCGCGCTGCCCATGGAGCCGCCGTTATGAAGATCCTTCTCTCTTTCTTGCTGCTCGCGCAATTCCCCGTTTTCAGTCAGGTGGCGAAGGACGCCAACGAACGCTACCGCACCGGCGAGGGCCGCGAAGCCGTTGCGCGCGGCCTTTCCGCTCCCGATCGGAATGCGAAACAGAGGCCGCACGAACTGGTGGAGGCGATGAAGATTCGCCCAGGAACGACGGTGGCCGACGTGGGAACCGGCGTGGGTTACATGCTGCCGTATTTAAGCAAGGCCGTGGGCGCGAGCGGGCGCGTGATCGCCGAAGATATTTTCGACGATTTTCTCGCGAAAGCGAAGGACGCGGCGGCGAAAGCGGAACTGCAAAACGTTACATTCGTGAAAGGCTCGGAGACGAATCCGAATCTTCCGGCGGGCGGCGTCGATCTGATTCTCGCGCTCGATTCTTACCATCACTACGATTACCCGGCCAAGATGCTGGCTGGTTTTCACGACGCGTTGCGCGAGAGCGGACGGCTGGTGATTGTCGAATATTACCGCCGTCCGGAAGCGATGCCCGGCGGCGATGCCCTGCACCATATCCGGCTCGACCAGCCGGGCGTGATTAATGAGGTGGAGGCGAACCAATTTGATCTGCTCTCGAAGCACGACCATGTGAAGGGAAGCCAATACATGCTGATTTTCGAGAGGAAATAGTAGAATGGAAGTTCGCGGGAGTAACTCAATGGTAGAGTCACAGCCTTCCAAGCTGTTGGTTGCGGGTCCGATTCCCGTCTCCCGCTCCAGGTTTTCGTTAGTCTCTAGCGTTTGATCGCCAGAAACGATTCTCCTGTCGTGGGGGCGCCGCCGGCAAGCTCCAGCGTGAGAAGCGCATAGCCATCCGCAACATCGGGCACGGTCACGTTTAGCTGATATAGACCCGGTCCCACCAGCCCCGCGTATAAGATCGCGTCTACCTGCCCGCCGACCCGCATCGTGGCGTTCGATGCCAACGGATAAGACCGAGTAAGCAGTTGTCCGTCCGGGTACGCGGCGAGGTCGCTCCCAAACCCGTCGCAAATAGCGAAATCGGATCGCGGGCTTGGCTGGGCGTGAAGCGACGTCCCATCGCTAAACACGGCGGCGGCATAATGGCGCGCTCCCGGATCGAGAATGAAAAACGCCGGCGATTCGGCCTGCTTGTTTACGAGGACGAGAGCGGTCTGGCCTTGCGCGGTCGTCACCCGCGCGGGTACCGGTCCCATCGAGCCATCGTCCGGCGCAAGCGCGTTCACTTGAGTGGGGCTGACAAAGAAACATAAGCCGCCTTCCCGCCGATCTCGACCCGCGTGCCGTCCAGTTCCGTGGGCAAGCGGTTCTCGGCGACATCGGCATTCGACCATGCTCGCGTCGAACTCGCCGGATTTTCGCCGAAGATCGCGATCCAGGCGCCGGACGAGACGACGCTCCCCAAGCCGGCGGCATTCACGACCGCGCCGGCAATGGGGGCGGTTTGATGGTCGATACCCACCGTTACGTTGTCGAGTTCCCAACTTTCATCGGCTGTGCCCTTGGCTTCGAACATGCTGCTGGCGAATTCGAGAATGAGGCTATCGGCCGCGTGAGGCACGGTGAAGGCGAAATGGTAAGTACTGTCTCCGAAAAACGTGTATCCGAGCGTGTTCACGGCCACCGCTCCCGTTTGCGGAGCGGAATTGAGCCGGGGGTAATCCTGCAAACTGACGTCGTAGACGCCGGTTTTGAAATTGTTGGAGGAAGTCGTGTCGATCAACTCGACGCCGGGCGCTTGAAAGTCGTTGGTGTAGACGGTCGTGGCGAACACGGGTGGACAGAGCGTCAAAACCATCGCTTGAATCGTCATCCATCTCGTTCCGCCTCATCATAACGAGATCCGATTGCTACAATGCTATTGCAAGTCAGTTGCTATGTTGCAGACTCTTGTAATCACTCTTCGGGAAGGCGTCGAGGCGTCGCTGGTGATTGCCATCGCGATTGCGTATCTCAAAAAAATCGGACGCGCGGATCTTCTCTCTTCCGTCTACCGCGCGTTCGCGGCCGCTGTAATCGCAAGCTTCGGAGCGGGTTGGGCGCTATCGAGAATCCCTCATAGCGATGAAGCCTATGAGGGCTGGACGCTGCTCGTCAGTGCCGTTTTCGTGTTGAGCATGGTGGTCTGGATGAACCGCCATGCGCGGGGGCTAAAAGGCGAAATTGAAACTCAGTTGCAAAACCGGTCCTCTTCGGAAGCGTCCCGATGGGGCATCTTTTTCTTCGTGTTCCTGATGATTTTCCGCGAGGGAGTCGAGACGGTTCTGATGCTGGGCGCGGTCGCCCTGAATAGTACCGGAATCTTCGAACTGCTCGGCATCGGAATCGGCCTCGCGCTCGCCATTCTGTTCGGAGTGAGCTTCGTGCGCGGGACCATCCGGGTGAATTTGCGAAGTTTTTTCAAGATGACGACGGTGATCCTCATGGTGGTGGTCGCGCAGCTGGTGATTACGGGATTGCATGAGCTTTCGGAAGGCGAAATTCTTCCGCACAGCGCGAGCGAAATGGCGCTGATCGGCCCGATCGTGCGCAATGAGGTTTTCTTCTTCGTCGCGATTCTCTCCCTGGCCGGCGCGATGCTGCTGATGGAGTGGCGGAATCGCCGGTTTGCGGCGCTCGCGGGGCTCGAAGGCGCGGCCCTGCGTCGCGCGAAATGGTCCGCCGGCCGCGAGAGGCTTTGGATGATGGCCTCGTGCACGGCTTCGGGAATTTTCATACTGGCCATCACGGCCGAGTTCATTTACGCCAAGCAATCGAGCGGGCTCAGCCCGGCAACGCCGATCGAGGTCTCGGGCGGCGAGGCGCGCATCCCCGTGGCGCAAGTGAGCGACGGGAATCTGCACCGCTTCGCGATCGTTTCGGACGGCGTCACGGTGCGGATCATCGTGATTCAACGCCCCGACAAGACGCTCGCGACGGCGTTCGATGCTTGTGAGATCTGCGGCAACCAGGGCTATTATCAAAAAGGCCTGAACGTGATTTGCCGCAACTGCGCTTCCGCAATCTTTATTCCGTCCATCGGCGTGCATGGCGGATGCAATCCCATTCCGCTCGAATCGAAAGTGGAGAACGGGCAATTGACGATTCCCGCCGCGAAGCTGTTTGCGGGCGTGCGGCTGTTCGCCAACGCGTCCCGCAACGCGAGCAAGTAAATGTTTCTGCGTTTCGTGGCGGAATCGTTGCGGCGCGCGCCCCGGCGGAAGGCCATGACGGTGGCGGCGATCGCGATGGGTTCGGCCGTCGCGACGTCGATGCTCGGCGTGATGCTCGATATTGGCGATAAGGTCAATCGCGAGCTTCGCTCGATGGGCGCCAATATTCTTGTCACGCCGAAATCGAGCGCGCTGCCGGTCGAAATCGCGGGCGTGCGCATGGCGCCGGCGGGGCCGCCGGATTTCATACCCGAAGCGCAAATTCCGCGCATTAAATCGATTTTCTGGCAACTCAATATCACGGCGTTCGCGCCATCCCTCGAATCCAGCTGGCAAGGCATTCCCGTTCAAGGCGTCTGGTTCGATAAGTTGTATCGCACGCCGGACGGCCGCGAACTGCGGACGGGCGTGCGCGCGCTCAATCCGTCTTGGAGCATTGACGGCGCATGGCCGGACGATGCCGCGGAAAAATGCATCGCGGGAGCGGCCGTCGCCAAGCGGCTCGATCTGCATCCGGGCGGCTCCGTCAGCCTCTTCGGACGATCCATTCCGGTTGCCGGGGTTTTGCGGACCGGCGCGGAAGAGGACGACCGCATCCTGGTTCCGCTCGCGATGCTGCAGCGGATTCTGAATCGTCCTGGGCAAGTGGACCGGATGCAAGTGGCGGCGCTGACCAGGCCGGAAGACGAGTTCGCGCACAAAGATCCCAAGCGCATGACGCCCGCCGAGTTCGAACGGTGGAACTGCACCAACTACGTCGGATCGATCGCGCATGAGATTGAGGATGTGCTGCCGATGGCGGACGCGCGCCCCATCCGGCGCGTGGCCGGCAACGAAGGTAAGGTGCTTTCGAAAATCGGCGGGCTGATGTTGCTGATCGGCTTGGCGGCGCTACTCTCGGCGGGGCTTACGGTGTGGAGCGTGATGGCCGCGACCATGGTCGAACGGCGCGGCGAAATCGCCATCATGCAGGCGACGGGAGCCACGGACTGGACCATCGCCGGCCTGTTCGCGGCCGAAGTGGCGATCGAGGGCCTCGTGGGGGGAATGCTCGGCGCGTTCGCCGGCGCGTGGATGGCGCGATGGGTGGGCCGTTCCGTATTCGCGGCGTCGACGGACGTTCCGGGAGTCCTCGCGCCCACAGTGATTTTGATCGCGGTCGCGGTCGCACTAGCGGGCGCGGTGCAGCCGCTGCGCCGGTCGCTGCGGATGGATCCGGCCGTGGCATTGCGGGAAGGCGCGTGATGTTCTGGAAATTTGTCGCGGGCGCGCTTCACTTCCGGCGCCGTCGTCTCTCCCTCGCCTTCGCGGCTCTCACCGTCGCCGCGGCGCTCGCCACCACGCTGTTCACCATCTATGCCGATCTGGACCGGAAGGTTCGCGCCCAATTCCGCGGATATGGCGCCAATCTGGTAATCGCTCCGGCGGGTTCCGCGTCCACGGTTCCGCTCGAAGCGGTTGCGCAGGCCGAACTGCGGCACGCCGCGGCGGCCCCGTATCTCGCGTCCATGGGTCGCGTCGGCGGTGAGCCCGTCGTCTTGGAAGGAGTGGATTTCGCGCGGGCGCGTCCGTTTACGGAGTACTGGCGCGTGGAAGGATCGCGAACCGCGCTGCCGGGCGAGTGCCTGGCCGGCAGCGCCGTCGCGGCTCATTTTCATTTCCAATTGGGCGACACGGTTCCACTCGGAGGAGCGACCTGCACTTTGCGGGGCATTGTGTCGACCGGCGGCGCGGAGGAGAATCGGATTCTGCTTCCGTTTTCGGTCGTGGCTGGCCTGGCTCAAGTGCGCGACCGCGCAAGCGTGGTCGAAGTGCGCGCGGACGGCGCGAAGCTCGATGAAATCCGCGCGGCTTTGCAGAAGAGCCTGCCTGGGACGGACGTTCGCGTCGCGCGGGCGGTGGCGGAAACGGAATCGAACGTCGCGGGGAAGGTCCGTACGTCCGTTTTTTTGCTGACGGTCGTGATCTTGAGTATTACGACGCTTTGCGTGACCGGCAACTTCAGCGAACTGGTGATTGAGCGCGGCAGGGAGATTGGGATACTGAAGGCGATTGGATCGACCGAGCGGACGATTGCCGCGCTGTTCGTTTCGGAATCGGCGATACTGGCCGCGATCTCGACTATAGCGGGGTATGGGTTGGGGCTGATCGCGGCCGCGTGGATCGGGCGCGACATCTTCGCAGGCCCGTTCGCCGTCCAGGTGGACTGGAGGGTATTGCTGAGAGTGGGAGCCGTGACAATGGCGTTGGCGGCTTTGGCGACGCTGTTGGCCGCGAGCCGCGTCTGGCGCATCGACCCGGCTACGGTGCTGCGCGATGAGTAACCTAGCTGTATTGTGGCGCGGACACTCGTGTCTGCCGTGTCCACACTCGTGTGGACACTTGTCTGGAAGCGGCGAAAAACCCTGTGTCCACACGAGTGTCCGCGCCACATCGTTCTAGATGCTGAGCTTCCTCGAAGTTGAAAACGTTAGCAAGATCTACTGCGATGTCCGCGCGCTCGATGGAATCAGTTTCACGGCGGAGAAGGGCGAGTGGATCGCCATCATGGGTCCGTCCGGCTCGGGCAAAACGACCTTGCTCAACTTATTGGGTTGCCTCGATCAGGCCACCAGCGGCGTTCTGCGCATCGGGTCCACCGACACGCGCACGCTCAGCCGGTCCGCGCTTGCGCGTTTCCGCTCCGAGACGGCCGGCTTCGTGTTCCAGCAATTCCATCTGATTCCGCACTTGACGGCGCTCGAAAACGTGATGCTGGCGCAATTCTTCCACAGCATGTCCGACGAGCCGGAAGCGCGGCGGGCGCTCGATCGGGTCGGTTTGAAGGGGCGGGCGGATCATCTGCCGTCGCAGCTCTCGGGCGGCGAGCAGCAGCGGGTTGCCATTGCCCGCGCGCTGGTGAACGATCCGAAAATGATTCTCGCCGACGAGCCGACGGGCAATCTCGACGCGGAAAATCAGCGCATCGTTCTGAATCTCCTTTCCGATCTGCATGCGCAAGGGCGCACCATCCTGATGGTCACGCACGATCCGCGCGTGGGAGCTCTCGCCAGCCGGCGCTTGGACCTGGAGCACGGCCGCATTGTCGAATCGACCGTTTTTTCCGCCGAAGAAAACCAGGATTTCGATGAAGTCCTCGAGCGGATGTGGATCGTTCGCGAGAAATCGAGCCATCAAGAGGCGGTGCACTTCACCGAAGCGCAGCAGCGCCGCCTAAGCGGCACGATGGCGCACATGGGTTTAGTGACAGTGGAAAACGGAGCGTTGGAGTTCACCCCATTGGGCGAAGAGCGCGCGCGTAGCGTAATCCGGCGGCACCGCCTGGCGGAGCGGCTGTTTACCGACGTCCTGTCGATCCGCGACGAAGGAACTATCGAATCGAACGCCTGCACCTTCGAACACATGCTCAGCGGCGAAGTCACCGACCGGATTTGCACGTTCTTGGGCCATCCGGCGACGTGTCCGCACGGCAGCCCGATACCGCCGGGCGAATGCTGCAGCGCTGCGATCGGCACTGCAATCGCCGGGCAGCATGTTACAGTTGAAAAATCCAATCGAAAATGAAGGCAACCGATGCATGACGTAGTCATTGCCGGGTCGGGCTGCGCCGGTAACACGGCCGCGATTTACGCCGCCCGCGCGAACCTGAACCCACTGGTCGTCAAGGGCCTTGAGGCCGGCGGGCAGCTATCGCTGACCACCGACGTCGAGAACTTTCCGGGATTCCCCGAAGGGATCAACGGGCCCGACCTCATCGAGAACATGAAGAAGCAGGCCGAGCGTTTTGGCGCCCGCTACGTGGATGGTTCGATTCTGGAAGCGGATCTCTCGAAGCGCCCGTTCCGGCTCAAAATCGAAGACCAGTGGGAGGAGGCGCGCACGCTCATCGTGGCTTCCGGCGCGTCCGCCCGATGGCTCGGCCTGCCCTCCGAACAGTGCTTGATTGGGCATGGCGTCAGCTCGTGCGCCACCTGCGACGGTTTTTTTTATCGCGGCAAAAAAATTATGGTGATCGGCGGCGGCGATTCCGCCATGGAAGAGGCCAATTTCCTGACCAGATTCGGCTCGGAAGTGGCTCTGGTGCATCGCACCGGAACGTTTCGGGCTTCAAAGATCATGCTCGACCGGGTTCGGGCCAATCCCAAGATCAAATTCCTTACCAGCACGGTGGTTGAAGAGGTGCACGACGTTCGAAAGAATATTGTGACCGGCGTGCGCCTGCGAAATACGCAGACCGGGGTTGTTTGGGAGCAGGAGGTCGACGGATTCTTCGTCGCGATCGGGCACATTCCGAACACGGCTGTTTTTCACGGCCAGATCGAGACGGACGCCGACGGCTATATCCTATCGAAGGGCGGCGCGCGGACGAATATCCCCGGCGTGTTTCACGCGGGGGACGTGCAAGACCGGACCTACCGCCAGGCAATTACCGCGTCCGGAGCGGGTTGCATGGCGGCCATCGAAGCGGAACGCATGCTGGAAGCGGAAGGACATTAAACATGATTGAAAGATTGACTCCTCCGGGAGTGCCTGTTCCGAGAGGGCCGTACTCGCCAGCCGTGCGCGCGGGCGATTTCATTTTCGTCGCGGGCCAGGGTCCGGTGGACCCCGCCACGGACAAGATGTCGCTGGGCGATATAAGACATGAAACCCGCCTGGTCTTGGGGAACATTCAGCGCATTTTGGAGGGCGTGGGCGCTTCCCTGCACGACGTGGTCAAGTGCTCGGTGTTTCTTGCGGATGGCGGGGACTTCGCCGCCATGAACGAGGTTTATGCGGAGTTCTTCGGGGAGCAGAAGCCGGCCCGGACCACGGTCGCCTGCCGCTTTGCCATGCCGGAGATGAAGGTTGAGATCGACTGCATCGCATACCGGCCGAAGTAGCATGCCTAAGCCGCCATCGGATTTTGACTTGACTTGACGTACCGGTGTCCGCATAATTGACAACGAGTACTGTTTTTCGATCTATTGGAGGAACGATGAAGAGATTAAGCGTTCAATCGCTGATTGCATTGATCTTAGCGGCCCATGTCGGCCTGATGCCCGCGGCTGCCCCGGCAATTGGCGTGGCCCTGGCGAACGGAAACGTTACGGTAGATAACGCACGAACCCCTGGGAATGCTCCTCTGTTCGAGGGCAACACAGTCGAGACCGGAACGGCCTCGTCAAGGCTCCAGCTTCAGAATGGCGCTAGCGTGCAGTTGGCCTCCGATTCGCGCGGCAAGGTCTTCAGCAACCGCCTGGTCCTCGAAAAAGGCACGACCCAATTCAGAACCTCGAAAGGGTTCGAAATCGACGCGATGAGCTTGAAGATTGCGGGCGCCGAAGCGAACTCTTCCGCTCGCGTGTCGATGCGGGGACCGGTCGTCCAGGTTGCCGCATTGAATGGACATGTGAACGTCGTGAACGCTCGCGGCGTCCGCATTGCGAGCCTGGCCGCCGGCCGCGCTCTCGATTTCACGCCTCAAGAAGCTGGCGCGACGGGCTCGTCCACGATGACGGGCTGTCTTTCGCAGTCCGGCAGTGCCTACCTGTTAACCGACGAGACCTCGAATGTGACGGTTGAGCTTCGGGGCAGCGGCCTTTCGCAGCATGTCGGACACCGGATTCAGATTACGGGCAGCATGATGGCTTCGGGGACTCCGATGGGAGGCGCCTCGCAAGTGGTGAATGTGAGCGACATCAAGATGCTGAGCACCGGTTGCACAATGCCTCCCGCGGGAGCGGCGGGGGCGGGTGGCGGAGCGGCGGCGGCCGCCGGCATGGGCGCAGCTCATGGGACGGCGATCATCGCTGGAATCGTGGTTGCGGCCGCTGTCGGAACGACGGTGGGTGTCATTGCGACCAACGGGGAAAGCACCAACAACATTAGCCCGAGCCGCTAAATCCAGTATGGAAATCCGGGCTGGCAGGGTCGGCCCGGACCTCACCGCATCGTGTCCGTGCTAATTTTGGCAAAATCGGCTTGACTTCCTTAGCTGAATCGTCGGACCATAAGTACCATTACTCTGTTCCACTTTGGAGATCCTAACGAAATGAATAAACTGAGCGCGCAATCTTTGATCGCAGTGATCCTGGTTTCGAATATGGCGTTCCTGTCCGCGGCCAATCCATCCATTGGAGTGGCCCTGGCAAACGGTAACATTACAATCGATAAGGCAAGCACTCCCGGCAACGCGCCGCTTTTTGAGGGAAATACGATAGAGACCGACAAGACCGGTTCTCGTCTTCAACTCAATAACGGCGTTCGGGTCGTCCTCGCCTCCGATTCCCGCGGTAAGGTTTATCGCGACCGGATGGTCCTCGAAAAAGGCTCGACCCAGGTGACAGCCCCGGGCAATTACGGTGTCGCGGCGGATTTCCTGCGTGTCACCGGTACGGATTCGAATTCCTCGGCCACCGTCGCGATGCATGGGCAGACGATCCAGGTAGCATCGCTTCAAGGCACGATGCAGGTTGCCAACGCGCAGGGTGTCGTATTGACCAAAATTGCCCCTGGCATGGCCTTTGACTTCACTCGACAGGATACCAACGCGGGTGCTGGCGCCGCCGACCAGGATGAAGCCAACAAGAAGAAAAAGAAGAAGAAGACGCCAGTCGCGGCTGTCGGGGGCGCCAGCGGCGTTCCCGCGGGAGCGGCGGGCGTGAGCCATGCAACCATGGTCGTGGCGGGCATCGTGGTGGCTGCCGCGGTCGGGACGACCATCGGCGTGGTTGCGACCGAGGGCCAAACCACGCAAAGTCAGGGAGTCAGTCCGGCCCGTCCGTAGGTTCCCGTGGCACAGAAGAGTGTTCTCAAAAGCCCCGGTCCGATTCAGGCCGGGGCTTTTTGTGTTTTAGGTCTGCATTCCCCGCATGTACTCCCGCGCTGCGATCAACCCAAATACTCGATCCGGTAATCTTCAATGACAGGATTCGTCAGCACTTCGCGCGCGATCGTGTCCAGATCTTCGCCAGGCTCCAGTGCGATGTCGAAAACCTTTCCCTGACGCACGTCGTGAATGCCGGTGTGTCCCAACCCGGTCAAAGCGGCTCGAACGGCCTGGCCTTGCGGATCGAGGACCGTCGATTTTAGCGAAACGTAAACGCGCGCTTTCATTTGGCGGGAGCCTGCAATCCGGCCGAGGTCGAGAGCGCGGCTGGCGGCTTGAGCGGGGCGTCTAAATATTCGACCCATCCGTCCATCATTTCCTTCCGGCTGGCCTCGCCCCAGCGGACATCCACGGTTGGATCCGGATTGAACGGATTGTTCGCCGAATTGTCGAAGTGCGCGATCACCGCGAGTCTCGTTCCTTTGGGAATGAACTTAGGCTCCGTCAATTTGTAGGTAATCTGCCAATTGAAGTTGTAATGCGGCACGAAGAGCAGCGTCTCTTTGCGCTTATCCGGGTATTCGAGGTCAAAACGCATGTCGCCGCCCCGCAGATGCATATGCGGGGTCAGTGTCGTGATGTAGACGTCTTTATCGAATGTATGGCAATCGGAAACTTCAAGGTGCGGATCGCCCGCGGGAATCTTGAACAGGTACGTCGAAAGGTCGACACGCTTGGCGGGTTGCGCGGGCGGTTCTTTGGCGAAGATCAGGCCTACGCTCGTGGAATCCGTCTCCGGCTTGCCAGTCACTTTCGAATAATGCACCTGGAACTTCAGCATGGCGCCCGCCGGGATTTTCTTGGCGGTGCCAACCGGGTACGCGTCGGGTCCCTTTCCGGGAAGGTATGAGGCGATCGGGCCGCTGCCGTCGTTCAGCTTGCGGCCGGGCAGATTCCCGTTATCTTCCGCGAGGCAGCCGTTATCGAGCACGGGAGCTTCCGGGCGAATGTAGGTTAGCTTGCCCTCGTGAACCATCAGCCACTTGGTGTACTCGGCCGGCGGATCGAGTGTCTTCGTCTCGCCAGGTTTGGCGTCGCCGGGTTTAGAGGCGGGGGCGGGCGGCATCTCGAACCAGACATGCGCGTGATGCACGATTTTGCGATTGCCCGGAATGAGTTCGGCGGCCTGCACCCAAACGTCTTCCTTGAAGTTCGTCGGGACGATGAAATATTCGTATTCGTCCGGTCCGTCCTTGGTGAGTTGGTGCTCGGGGATGGCGAAAATCGCGTCGGGCTTTCCGATTTTCCAGGAGGTTGAGTACAGCGGCGCGGCGGGGAGATCTTTCGGATTACCTTCTTTTCCGCCCTGCTGAACCCATTTTTCGATTGTGGCGATTTCGGCGCCGGATAGCGTGGGATCGTTGGAAAATTTGCCGTAGTGCGGGTCGGCCTTCCACGGCGGCATGGTTCGCGTGAGCACCGCCTCCCCGATTGAAACCGCCCAGGGACGCGCATCTTTGTAAGTCAGCAGCGACATCGGCGCAACATCGTTCGGATGATGGCAGCCGGTGCAGTGCTTGAAGAAGATGGGCGCGATATCGCGATTGAAAGTGACATCGGCGGCGGGAAGAGTCGATGCGGCCGCGAAAACCAAGGGGACATAAAGCCGGAAACTCATGCCGAATTTTAACAAATCAGGCGCAAATCAGGCGAACGTTACGCCGGCTTCCGCGGCGCGCTTCTGAATGTAGCGCTTCCCCTCGTCGTACTCCTCGGCGGTTTTCAGGTGTTCAAGCATCAGCGGCGCGTCTACCGGCAATTTCGAAACTTCACGAAGATATGTCGCGTAATCGACCTGGCCGCGCCCAGGCACTACTTCGAGAAAGTGCACGTTCAGCTCAACGATCCATTCCAGATCCTTGGCGTGACACGAAACGATCCACGGCCCAAGCTTGCGGAAACATTCCCCGATGAATTCAGTGTTGCGATAGAAACGGTCCGGGCTGTTGATCCCGTTGCAGACGTCCATATGGACGCCGAACGCCCTGCGGTCCACGGCGCGGATCAGTTTCAAGTAGGAATCGGGGCCGTCCGGGATGTTCCAGCCCATCATCTCGATGCTGAAGCGCGTACGTTGGGGCTTGATGGCATCGACGATTTTGCGGCAATTTTCCACGGTGGCGTCGAAGAATTCAGGCGAGACGTTTTTGGGATTGGGACCGTACCAGACTTTTGGGTTGTAAGAGCCGGCGATATCGACGCAGCATCGCGCGCCCACGGCCTCGGCGAGCGCCATCCTCTCGATCACGTAAGCGAGATTCCGGCGTCGGATTTCCGTATCGGGATCGAGCATGTTCTTCCATGCGCCCACTTCGGCGATTACCACGTTCTCGGCCTTGAACCCGTCGATAATGGCGCGGATGCGGTCGGAATCGGCGGGCTTTGCGGCGGGGCAATAGGCGGCGCTGTACCCCAGGCGGCGGTGCTCGCGAGCGAGGTCGCGCGGGTCCGCATCGCCCTTCGGGAAAATCGGTCCGCCAAGACGGATGGGCCTGCCACCAGTTTGCGCCGCCGGCAAGGAAGTTGCGGCGAGTGCGCCCAGAAACGCGCGGCGAGTAAAAATCGGCATGGCTCGAATTCTACGGTATCCTGAATATTACCGCCACAGTGTTGAAAAAATGGTACGGGCGCAAGATGGATGCCTGGGAGAACCGGCTTGCGTTCAAATCGACCAATCGCGTGGTGCGCCCGTTCGAATGGGGTCTCGAATGGACCGCCAACTGGCCCGCCGCGCGAAGGGAACCGCAAAACGGGCACGATCCCGAAGCCTATCTGCGCCTGCTCAACCGGCACGTCATCGAGCGTAGCGACGAGTTCTTCGGTTACGAACCGGCGAGGGATTTCCGTCTTGAGGGCGACATGCTGCGATTCACTTCGCCGGTCCGTACGCCGTACCCGGAAAACAATACCGTGCACGCGCGTTTCTTCCCTGGGAACGGGAAAAAGGCGGTGGTGGTGCTGCCGCATTGGAACGCCAGCGCGGATCAGCATGTCGCGCTGTGCAAGGGAATCGCCAAGCTAGGAATATCGGCCGTGCGCATCAGCCTTCCTTATCACGATCTACGCATGCCGGTCGGGCTCGAGCGCGCCGACTACGCGGTATCGTCGAACATCGCGCGCACTATCGACGCGACGCGCCAGGCCGTGATCGATGTACGCTCCTGCTACGACTGGTTTGAATCGCAGGGATACGACAGCATGGGGATCGTCGGCACGAGCCTTGGCTCGTGTTATGCCTTCCTGACGAGCGCGCATGACGAGCGCATTCGCGTAAACGTGTTTAATCACTGTTCGACATATGTTGCCGACGTGGTTTGGAAGGGGCTTTCGACGCTGCACATCCGCGAGGCGCTCGAGGAGAATATTTCGCTCGACCGGCTGCGCGATGCATGGCAGGCCATCAGCCCGGTGCATTACATGGATAAGTTCGCCGCGCTTCCGAAAAGGTCGTTATTTATTTACGCGACTTACGATACGACTTTTCCGCTGGCTCTGTCGAAGGATGCGCTGGAGCACGTGAGGCAGCGGGATTTGGACCACAAAGTAGTAGTGCTGCCGTGCGGCCACTACACGCTGGGCGAAGCGCCATTTAAGTTTCTGGACGGATATCACATCTGCTCTTTCCTGAAGCGGAATTTGTGATTGCGCGCGGGCACGGACGGCCAGGCGCAAATCTAACCAGGAAGAGCGATTTGTGTTTTTAGGTTTCTCAAATAACCGGCGCTTGCGGTCATGTATGTAGAGCGTGGCCAAGCTATCCGCATTATCGGCGCGTCTGCTACTCGTCGTGCATCGCGGTACCTGGCGGGAAGTTCCGTGGCTGTGCTGGAGCCTGACGTAGCTGCCGCGTTCCCGAGTCCCATCTCGCCGCGGCGTCTAGAAGATTACGAGGGTAAACGCGTTGCAAAAGGTATTGCACTATGGTTTCGAATCGATACATTTGTGCAATGCTCACCGGCTACGCTCGCGTCTCGCGCTACCCTCAGTTCTACTCCCGCATCGGCTTCGTTCATGAGTTTCGGCCTCTCGCTGCCAAAGAAATTCGCCAATTGCTGGACCAGCACTGGACGCCACCGGCGTGCAGATTCCCCAAGATCCGTTGGACCCGGACACAGCGGCAGCCATCATCCGGATTACGGGAGGCAACTTTCGGCTGTTGAACCGACTGCTGGCCCAGATCGAGCGGATTCTCGAAATTAACGCCCGAAAAAGAGGTGACCAAAACAGTTGTGGAAGCCGCCCGCGAAAGTCTGGTGATTGGGCAGCGCTAATGTTTCGGGACAATAAAGCGGGACGGCGGAAGGCCGACGGTATTGGGTCAAAATCTCGAAACCGGCCGGTGATTTGAGCTGATGTCCCGCGGCCCATCTGGGAGTGAACCGGGTCGCCGTGTCGCGCGCCCAGCATAGAAAAGGACTCTCGCACTGGGCGACCGAGCCGAGCAAACGCGATGCGAGATCAACGAGGTCTACGCGATTCCGGCCGTTTCGGAATGGATGTCGGATACGGCAGTCGCGCACACGCCGCGGTGAAGAACTCATCGGCCGCAATCACGACGTAAATTGTCGCGAATAAACCGCGCATCTTGATCCGTAAAAGTCAGAAGTTGGGAATTCATTATGGAAACGTCGTCACCCGTCCAATTCGCGCGCATGAGGCCCACCTCGGCGTGAGCACTTACGCCAGCCAGGACATGACCGATCTCGTGCGCCAATATGTGGCCGAAAATCTTGCTCGCGGAAATGGGGCCGTTGACCAGAAACGGTTCGAACCGGTCGTAGAACACCGTGACCTGCACTCCCTGGTGCGCGTAAGGGAGGGCATACGCCAAACTTCCCTTGCGGAATCGGTCGGGCGCGTGACCCACCAACTGCATCATGATCGTTCGAGTTTCGCGTTGGGCACGGGCAGGAGGGGGATTGCAGGACCAGCGAAGGCGAATGCCGATTCCGTTAAAAATTTGTTGAGTAACATTTTCCCCTTGACGTAAAACCACGTAATCCAAACTTGTTTTCAACTGCAAACAGGCGGACACTTCGAGCCGGGTTTCGGCGGTAAGCGTTGGGACAAACAACAGGAGCGACAATGCGCCCCGTACGAACGTCATGGATTCCTCCGATTAATTGGGGGGACCGGTCGGGGGTCCGGTTAACGCGCCTGAACGGGAGGGGAACTACAGAGTCCGCGAAGCGTAATTAACGTTTAAGCCAAGGGTGTTCCGGGGGTCTTTTCGGTATACGGTAACTGAAGGGTGAAGAAGTGATTCCGGTATAAACGTTCCAGCACGTAGAGAGAGCAGCCGAGCGCGACCGCGAAAACGGCATTCAGGAACAACGCCGAGAGAGCCGTCGCCAGGAACGCGCCCGCGTCCACGCGTCTCATCTTGGGAAGGCGGCTCCAGGTGCTCCATTCCATCAAGCGCACTCCCATCCACGCCGTCACCGCAGCCAATGCGGCAAGTGGAATGTGGGCGATGAATCGCGTTCCCTCGACCGCGAAGAACAGCAGAAACAGCGCGTGCGCCAGGTTTGAGATACGCGAAGACCCGCCGCACTGAACGTTGGCGAGGCTTCTCGCGGGGATTCCAACGCTCATCGGAGCCCCGAACATTCCCGAAGTTAGGTTCGCGATCCCGTAAGCGCCCAGTTCACGATCGGCATCGCCCTGCTTGAGGTGCTTGTGGCGTCCGCGAAAGTGTTCCACGACGCGCGACGTGACAAGGAGGTTTACGGAACTGACGAAGGCCAAGCCAAATGCCGCCGGTAAAACGGTGTAAACATCAGACGGGTCCCATTTAAAGCCGACGAACGGCGGGATGGAAGAAGACAGCCAGCCGACCTCCTTCGGGGTCCATCCAAACGCATTTGAAATCAGAATAGCCAATCCTATCCCGAGGAGCGGCGCGGGAAGCCGGTGCGAAACCCGGGCGGAGACGGTGGCGACGGCGATCACGACGATCGCGGTTGCGGCTGTCGTCCAATGCATCTGTCCCAGACTGGCGACGGCGTCCGTAAGCTGCTCCGCCATGGACAGATTGGCCAACCCCGGAACGCTATTCAAGCCCAACATCGTTCGGAGCTGCGAGATCACCATCATTCCGCCAATCCCGCAAGAAAACCCGGCCATCACCGGATGCGGCACCTTGGCCACATACCGGCCCAAACGCAAAGTGCTGAATACCAGCATTAGAACGGCCGCAACGATCGAGACCTTGGCCGCTCCGCCGATCCCTTGGGCCCGGACGGCCACGGCGATAAACGGAATCGTCACCGACGAAGCGCCCCCGATCATTACCGGGTTGCGCCCGAGCAGAGCCGTAATCGGCGCGGTCAGGATCGACGTAAAAATTCCAAGAATTGGCGGGAGTCCCATCGCCGCGGCCATTGCCAACCCGTAGGGGAAGGCAATGAGCGAGGCGATAAAGCCGCCGCTGACGTCTCCGCCGAAAAGACGCCAATTGTATTTGCGGGGGAGCATTTTTCCAGGGCCGCGGTCGTTCCTAAGCTATCACCTTAAGAGTCGCCGTCTTGAATTTCGCCATCTCGTCGGCGGTACCGACAGTGATTCGGCTGTAGGTCGGCATGGAAGGCCAAACTCGCCCTACGTAGACCTTTTGGGCGGCCATGGCTTTCACGAACTCCATGCCGGGGCGTTTCGCGTCGAGCATGAAGCAATTGCTATCCGACGGAATAAACGAGATGTTGTTTTCGGCAAGGAAGCCGAAGGTGTCCTCGCGAACCGCGCGCATATTCTTGCGGCGTTCGGGTACCAGATTTTTCACTTGAAGACTGGCATTGGCGCCCACCATGCCGGTCACGGGAAGCGCGCCCGCTCCATAGCCCTTGATCTTGGCGAGCAGGTCGGGCCGCCCAATCGCCGCGCCGGCGCGCAACCCGGCCATGCCGAATAGTTTGGAGAACGTACGCAATACGATCACGTCTTTATCGGCCGCAACTAGATCCGTCCCCGGCGTTGCGTCGGAGAAGTGCAGATACGCTTCATCGAGCAGCAATATCGAGCCTTTAGGCTTATTGGCCAACACCCATTCGATATCCGAGCGCGGCGTCAGGGTTCCGGTCGGGTTGTTTGGATTGCAGAGGTAGATCACGCCGGCGTTCGGGTCGGCGGCGACCATTGCCTTGACGTCATGCGAATGGGTGGGCGTGAGCGGTACTCGAATCACCTTAGCTCCGACGAAATTCGCGGCGCGCGAACCCGCTTCATAACCGGGATCCGCCACCACAAAGCTTTGCGAAGGCGAGCTGAAAGCCATTACCGACCGGTGTAGCGGATCGCTCGATCCGGCGAACGGCAGAACGTACTCCGGCTTCACGCCTTCTATATCCGCGAGGGTCTTGGCGAAGCTAAACGTCTCTTCGTAAAGATAACGTCCGCCCTTTTGCGTAATGCTGTAGATCGCTTCGCATGCCTGCGGACACGGCCCGAGCGGATTTTCATTGGCGTTGATCTTGACGGCATCGGCCGGTATGGGCCCGATCATCGAAAGTTGCGCCATGGCGGACTCGTTGTAAAAAGGCAGTGCCGCCCCGGCTGTTAACATTGCCGCGAAGCGGCCCAAAGACCGCCTCGAGAAGCCTCTATTGAGCAAATCGCGTTTTTCATCCGTCATCAAAACGTTGGTCATTATTTTTCTCCTATCCGAATCAGAAGTAGAACCGAGCCCCCATCTGCAGATATCTGGGGAAGTTTGCCTGTGCCGTGATCTTGCCGAAGCTCGCATTTCCGTATTGCACGTTCGGTCCGCGAAATTGCGGCGTATTGAAAGCGTTGAGCGCTTCGAGACGGAACTGAGCGCTAACCAGTTCGGTGATTTTCACCGTTTTGAATAGCGACAGGTCCCAATTCGCCATGCCCGGCCCGCGGTTCGGAATCGTGCGGGAGACATTTCCGAAAGTGTAGGCGGGAGCAAGCGAGAACGCAGCCTTGTTGATGTAGCCGTCCAGACGGCTTTCGAGGCTGCCCGAAGTATCGGCGCTGACGCCCGTTGCGTTGGGCCGTTGCACGCCGGCGCCGATTACCGAGTTTTGATTGCTGTTCTGATACACCGACAGCGGAAAACCGGTCTGATAAAGGCCCACGCCGTTAAGCTGCCAGCCGCCCACGGCATAGTCGAGCAGCTTGTTCGAATTGAGATAAGTCTTTCCCTTCCCGAACGGCAGCTCATAGCCGACGGTCATCGCGATACGGTTTGGCGTATCGACGATCGAACGGCTATATTCCGCGCCAATGTCGTAGGCGTTCTGCGGTTGACCGCTCGAGGGATTGTTGTTCAGGAAATTGCCGGTTCCAAAGGAGGAGTCGGTATTCCGCGAGTAAGTCCACGCAGCGAGAAACGTAAGACCTTGAGAGAAGCGCTTCTGCGCCTTGACTACCAGGGAATCGTACCTGGCCTTCGCCGCGCTGGTCTGCAGGTTTACCGAAGCGAATTGCGGAAAGGGCCGTAGGGACTGCGACAAGGTGATGTTGGGACTGCCGACCACGCCCGCGCCGCCCGTTCCGTAAAACGGATTCGCCACGGTTCCCGCCAATGCCGAGCCGAGCGAAAGATAGTCGGGCGATAGCTGATTTATATTGATCAAGCCATTGCCTGTTGCGCCGGGCTGTAGATTGCGCGAGAAGGAGCCGACGTACCCGGCCTCCAGGGCGACGTGCCCCGGAAGCTCGCGTTGAATGTCGAACGAGTATTGCGCTACCCGCTGCGATTTACGGTACTGATCGAGCACGGTGACAGAGCTTCCGACGCCCTGTAGCAGACCCGCCGAATTGCCAACAGGTAAAAGAAGACCGGATGGGAAAGGATTAGTGAAATTGTTAGCGGGCGTGAGGTTACCGTCGTTCGACGCGACATAAGGCGTGAATTGCGTGTAACCGGGGGCAAGCGACGACGCTCCCTCGTACCGGTTGGGGGCATAAAAGATCCCGAATCCCCCGCGAATGGTCGTCTTCGAATTCCATGCGTACGCCGCGCCCACTCGCGGCGCGAATTTCGTCTTGGACGAATCGCAGCACGTAGTCGGGTTCCCGTTCACGCCGGCGAACTTAACACCGCCGTGAACGTTGGGCGCGAGCGGACTTACAACGGATCGATCAAAGCCTACCGCGTATCGATTGTTCCGCTCCGCGATGCCCGTTTCGTATTCGTACCGCAGCCCCAGGTTGACGGTCAGCTTCGGGCTCACGCGAATGTCGTCCTGGAAGTAGCCCGCGTAGTAATTAACGAACGTGTAGAGTTTTATAGAACTCTGGACTTGGCTGGTGACTCCATTGCAGGAACTGCAAGGGATTCCAAGCAATAGGCCGGCAAGATCGCTCCCGGTGCCGCGCGAGGCGGCGGCATTGTTCGGATCTTTGCGGGTAAACACGTCGTCGAAAGCGAACGTGCCGTTCGCGGCCCCTAAGTCGGTGAAGTCTACGTGGATCAAACGGTAATCGAATCCAGCCTTGAAACTGTGGCGTCCGACGTACTTCGCTACGCTCGCCAACAAGTTTTTCGAGTAGTAAACGCTGCTGCCCGTGGCATTACCGCCCAATTGCGCGAAGCTCTGAGGAACGATCGCGGGAAACGCCGGCGCTTGTGTCGAGCTTGCGAAGGAAGCGGGAAGGCCCAGGCTTGCGGCATTAAAGCCGCTGCTGACTTCGTCCGTCCGGTTCGGGAAGCGATTGAAACCGTAGCGCACGCTTGCTACCGTGGTCGCGTTCGGCGTGAAAACGCTGTTTACCTGCAAAGCGTCCACCTTGCGATAAAGCAGGTTCGAATTTTCTCCAGGCAGATTGTTCAGTAGATTGCCGCTCGGCTCTCGGCTCTTGTAGTGCAGATACGAGGCATTGAGGTGCCACCAGGAAAACACTTCATGATCGAGCTTGCTGGTGAATTCGTCCGCGCGATCGGCGAGAATATCCTGGCCTGTGAAGTTGGTGGCTCCGGTGGCGGTTCCCGCACGCTGGGGTAACGGGTAATAAGATGCAATCGCGAGACCGACGGGGCTCAGCCGGTTGGCGGGAATCTTATTACCGGGAAAGGCTTGACGCACGATATTGCCGGATGCATCCCGAGTCGTCGTGAGGGGATCGTAGATGGTCTGGAGCACGCCCGGAGCTGAGTAGCTCTGGGAGAAATCTCCGGCCCGCTCAAGCGCCGTCGGAACGGCGAGATCGTTCGATAAAGGAGACTTCTGCCGGTATCCTTCATCCGCCAGCCAAAAAAACGTCTTGTTTTTGCCGTTGTAGAGTTTCGGGATCTCGACCGGACCTCCGAAAGAACCGCCGAAATTGTAGAAAGGCGTATCGGGACGCGGCTGTCCGCTCCGATTGAGAAAGAAATTGTTCGCCAGCCAATCGGTTTGACGGGTGTAGCCGAACAGAGAACCATGCGGCTGGTTGGAGCCGGACTTCAAAAAAGTGTTGAACACGCCGCCCCCGGTTCGGCCTAATTCGGCATCGTAGGTGTTCGCTTGGAGCTTTACCTCTTGCACCGCCTCAATCGACGGGATGATTACCGCGCGATTCTGAAAATCGGTAATAGGGACGCCATCGAGCAGGTAGTTGTTGCCGCGCACCGGACCACCCGCAATGCTGATTTGCGACGAGCCGCTTTGATCTTGAAACCGATTGAATCGAGGGTCGCCGGCGGGCACCACGTTCTGCGCCAGCTTCGAAAACAAGAACGGATTGCGCCCCAGGTTAGGAAGGTCGACCAGCTTCTCGCGGTCGATTACCTGGCCCGTGGAGGCATTCGAGCTCTCGATCAGGGGAACTTCCTCGCTGACCTGGATGCTGTCGGTGACCGCACCGACCTCCAGCTTCATATCGATGGTCAGGAACTCCTGAGTGCCTACGACGACGCCTCTGCGTTCAAATTGTTTGAAGCCGGGCGATTCCGCGGTGACGGTATAAGTCGAAGGATCCACCGACGTGAACCCGTACTCGCCCGCGGCATTACTGAGGGTTGCGCGGGAAACATTGGTCGATTGATCGGTTAGAGTGACTTTGGCGTTCGCGAGAACTCCCGCGCCGGCGTCGGACGCGATACCTCGAATGCCGCCTTGATACGACAGGGCGTAAACGGGCACCGCCGCCGTTAGAACAAGAGCAAAGGAGAGTACCGTTTTGAAAATCGCGTGGTGCTGCAAGGGATGCCTCCTGATCGCAAACTGGATTTCAGGAAACAGACGGAGTTTCTAAGGCTCCCGACGGGGAAGGAAAAAATTGAACGCTACACAGCGTCGGGAAAGACTGGGGTGGGAGTCACAAATCTTTGTGACTTCTAAATCATACTTGATTCGATTGCGGCGCGAACGACGAAGTTTTCGATAACCGCGATCGAAAACTCTTATCGGGCGCTTTCATCCGGAAGCCGCGCCTCGCCCGCAAGCAGCGCGCGCCACTTCAACTCTCGAAGTCGCGCCGAATCTTTAGGGTCCAGCTTGAATTCCTTTGCCACGAGTTCCCTTCGCGTGTGGAAGGACCGCGCCACCCCTTCAGGTCCGTGTTTGGCCGTGCCCGCGAAAATATGGTAGAGTTCGTGAGCCACTACCCGCCCCATCGCACGCCCCAGCACTAGGTCTTGCTGGACTTTCGTACCGGATTTTGCCGTCGGACCGATGTAGCGGCGGATCTGATCGCACTGCACTTCACTAAAAGGCAGAACATGCCCGTCGGAACTATTTGTGTAAGCCAGGGCCGCGCCCGCGGATTCGGGACCAAGCTCGCTGTAATAGGGAATGGGGGACATCTCGCAATGCCCCGCGAATTTCACGACGACCAAATCGGCGAAGGATTCCAAGCCGCGCGGTTCATCCAGCAAACGCCAATCCAGGCGCAGGCCAGTCGGGTGCAAGATCGAAGCGACTTCGCGCTTCATTTCCTCGACCGTTGCGGCCGAGGGTGGTTTCTCGAAATCCAGAAAGATCGTGATCGGAGGAACCGGAGTGGTAGGCGCGGCAAGCGAAACCCAAACGAGCAGCAGCGGAAGCCGGGGATGAATCATCGCATTCCTACGCCTCCAGGCAGCGGGTTCCATGGTGGGCGCGACAGGAATCGAACCTGTGACCTCCTGCGTGTGAACAACCGACTCGTTTCTATAGCGTTCAGGGATTCTCTTTGTTTCGATGCGACCGCCGTTACACGTGCCAATTCCCAGAGATAGTCCGTCCCCATTATCGACACGCACGTACATTTGTATGACCCTACGCACCCTCAAGGTGTGCCATTTTCCATTGGGGCCGCTGGCCAGATAACCCTCTCCGACGGACTGGGTTCGCCTCACTATCCTCTAACAATACCCTCATCCCCCATCTGAAGTGATTTTGCGGTAATTTGGTGTAATCCGCGAGATGATCGCTAATGGTGGAACCCGAAAAGTCGCTCGATCTTCAGCTCCAGGAGTGCCTGGAAAGCCTGGGCATTCGCTCGCTTGGCGATTGGGATGTGTTGGTTTTTCTATATCATCATCACGCCTGCCTCGCCAGTGTCGAGCAGATCGCGCGCCTCGTGAGCTATCCCAATAAAGTCGCGGGCGAGGCGCTGGGAACACTCGAATCACTAGGGCTGGTAAAACGTTCCAGAGACTCTCAGGGTCTGCGGCTGTATCAATTTGTGCGCGACCCGCCTCAAAGTTGCTTTTCGAAACTGATGAGCGTGGCCGAAAATCGAAATTTTCCGGTCAGCTCTATCGTGGACAATATCATTCTGCTCTCCCTGGTGGAAATCGATAATAAGTTCCGCCGCGCCATTTCCGTGGCGAAGGCGCGGGGGTGCAATCATGAATTCGACACCCGCGAGTTCACGATCGGGCAGGGCGGAATCTCGCTAATGCCTCCGGACCCGAATGCCGGGCTGCCGGCGCTGCCGCTCGAGAGCTACTCCAGTGTCTTAAGTCGGGCCCCCACGCGAGTCCTCCGCCATGCAAGTCTCGGCACTCCATCGCCGGCCGGCAAGTAAGTACTTGCCATGAAATTACCGGTCGAACCCGGCGACGTCGAACTTTCGCCCGAGGCGCTCGCTGAGTTGCTCGAGCCCGAAAGCTGGGGGGAAACTTTGGAGCTGTATGCCCGCACCAGTGGCCTCGCCGTCGCGCTAACGGATACGGAGGGCGGTCTGTTGGGGCGCTGCCACAATCCACAGCCAATCTGGAGCCTGGCTCATCAGGCCAGACCGGAATGGGACTCCAAGTGCCTCTTCTGCCTATCGTCACCGCGTTTACCTTGCACCGCCGTGGCCGACGCATTGCGAACGGACCGGCTCGTTTTGGCGCGCGACGAAGCCGGCTTCGCGCACGTTGCGCTGCCGCTCTCATTGGGCGATCGGCATTTGGGAGCGCTTCTCGGCGGGCAGGTGTACGATCAATATCCCGAACCGTTGCCATTGGAGCGGATGGCGAGGGAGTTCGGCCTTTCGGCGCAGCGGATCTGGCATCTGGCGAGGCGGCAGGTTCCCATGAGCCGCGCGCAATTGCAGGTGTACGGCAACTTGCTAGGCACGCTCGGCCATGCGTTTCTCCGGCAGCGCTATAGCGCGATCCTCGAAAGGAAGCTGGCCGAGACAAACCGGCGATTTCGATTGTTGGTTGAAGGCATGGAAGGGAGCGCCCTTTTGACGGTGGACGTCGCCGGCCGGATTGCCAGTTGGAATAGCGGCGCGGAGCGATTGTTAGGCTACACGGAAGCGGAAATCCTGGGACGGAAGTATTCCCGGATCTTCACCCCGGAAGACGTTCGCAAAGGCGTCCCCCGGAAAGAAATGCAAAGGGCCGCTACCGAAGGCCGGGCGGAGGGTGAGCACTGGCTCCTTCGCAAGGACGGCAGCCGCTTTCTTGCCAGCGGCATCCTGTCCGCGGTGGGGCCGGAGGACGCTCGCGAGTTCGGAAACGTCGTGCACGATATCACGGAGCGCCGCAAGACGGAAGAGGCGGTGCGGCAGGCGCAAAAACTGGAGAGCCTGGGAGTTCTGGCCGGGGGCATCGCCCATGATTTTAATAATCTGCTAACCGGCATACTGGGAAACGCCAGCTTGATATTGGACGATTCGTCCGATCTCGATCCCAACCGGACCAAACTCGAAACGATCGTCGATGCGAGCAAACGAGCCGCGGACTTAACCTCCCAATTGCTGGCGTACGCCGGCATGGGGCGATTTGTCATCCGAAAGTTCGATCTTTCCGGCCTGATCTCGGACATGATGCCCTTGATTCAGACCTCGATTCCGAGAATGGTCGACCTGCAGCTTACGCTGGCGCCCGACTTGCCGTGGATCGAGGCCGACGCCAGCCAGATCCAACAGATTGTGATGAACCTGGTGATCAACGCCGCGGAATCGATCGGCCCGGAAGGGGGGACCGTGCTGGTCTCCACGGGCGTGGCCGATATTGGCGTTTACATGGAGGTGCGCGATTCGGGTTCCGGCATGGACGAGGCCACGAAGGGCAAGATCTTCGATCCATTCTTCACCACGAAATTTGCGGGCCGGGGGCTCGGCCTGGCGGCGGTTTCGGGCATCGTCCGCGGGCACAAGGGCAGTATGCAAGTGGAGAGTTTTCCCGGAGACGGCACCTCGTTCAAAATCCTTCTCCCGGCGATAGAAGGCAAGTTTTCGAGAAAGCGGGAGGTTTCTCCGCTCGCCAGTCTGCGCGGCACCGGCACCATTCTGGTGGTGGACGACGAGGCGGGAATCCGGCAAGTGTCCAAGGGGATGCTGGAACGCCTCGGATATACGGTGCTGGTTGCCGAAAACGGTTTAGAGGGGGTAACCGTCTTCGAGCAAAGATCCGGTGATGTTGCGGCGGTGCTGCTCGACATGGCCATGCCGGTAATGGGTGGAGAGGAAGCTCTCCGACGAATGAAAGCGATTCGGCCCGATGTGCCGGTGCTTGTTTCGAGCGGGCACAGCGAAATTTTTGCGCGCGAACGCTTCGGCAACGACGGCGTCGCCGGATTTCTCCAGAAACCGTACACGATTGCGCAGTTGGGGGAAAAAATAAGGGCCATTTGTTGAATCCGGCTTTCTCTTGCGCCACGGAGTACTCGCGGCGGCTCGAGGCTCGCACCCAAGCGCTGCATCGCGCGGAACGACTGCATCGCCGCGTCGGGAATATACGGCTGCTCATTTTCCTGGCGGCCGCCGTCGTTGCGTGGCTGCGACCGGGCTTCTGGCTTCTGCTCCCGATTTTCGCGTTCATCGCCCTGGTGATTTATCATCAGCGCGTCTTGAAAGCCCGCGACATGGCCCGCCGGTCCATCGCGTTCCATGAGCGGGGCATCGAGCGGCTGGAAGATCGTTGGGCGGGAAAGGGCGAGCCGGGCATCCGGTTCTCCGACCCGGCGCATCCATATGCCGAAGATCTCGACCTGTTCGGCAAGGGATCGCTCTTCGAACTGCTCTGCACCGCCCGGACGCGCATCGGCGAGGCGACGCTCGCGCGATGGCTCCTGGCTCCCTCCTCGCGCGAAGAGGCGACCGCGCGCCAACTTGCCGTGGACGAACTGCGCGCGCGAATCGATTTGCGGGAAGATCTCGCGCTGGCGGGGGAAAACTTCCGCTCGGGCGTTCATCCCGAAGAACTCGCCGCCTGGGCCGTCGCGCCCGCGATCCACTTTCCGCGTCACGCGCGGGTTATTGCCATGGCGTTCGCCGTGACTGCGTTCGCGCTGCTTATCGCATTCGTGGCCACGCTATTCGTCAACCCCCGAATCCGCATCGCCCTGGTGTCTCTCGGAATGCTCGAAGGTATTTTCGCCCTGCGCTTCCGGGCGCATGTCGCGCGCGTGGCCCACGATGTCGAGCAGCCGGGCGCCGATCTCGCGCTGCTCGCGCAAGTGTTGCGGCGCCTCGAACGGGAGCGGTTCACATCCCCCCGCCTGACGAAACTTCGCGCGGCGCTCGAAGTCGAGGGCCTTCCGGCGTCCGCCCGCATCGCCCGCCTGAATCATCTGATCGAGCTGCTCGATTCCCGCGACAACGTATTTCTGCGCGTGTTCGGTCCGCTGCTGCTATGGACCACGCAAACGGCCTTCGCGATCGAATCGTGGCGGCAATTGTCCGGCCCATCGGTTGCGGGCTGGATTCGGGCCGTGGGCGAAATCGAAGCCCTTTCCGCTCTCGCCGGCTATGCTTGGGAGCATCCGCAAGATCCTTATCCGTCGTTCGCGGCCGAGGGCCCCGCCTTCCAGGCGGAAGGCCTTGCCCATCCGCTCCTGCCCGAATCGCAATGCGTGCGGAATGACGTGGAGCTGAACCCAGAGCGCCGCATGTTGATCGTGAGCGGCTCCAACATGTCCGGCAAGAGCACGCTTTTGCGAACCGTTGGGGTTAACGCCGTCCTTGCGATGGCGGGTGCTCCGGTGCGCGCGCGGCGGCTGGCGCTATCGCCGTTGTGCCTAGGCGCATCGATCCGCGTCACCGATTCGCTGCAAGGCGCGAGCTCGCGTTTTTACGCCGAGATCACGCGGCTAAGGCGCATTCTCGACCTCACGCGCGGCCCGCTTCCACTACTGTTCCTGCTGGATGAATTGCTCCACGGAACCAATTCGCACGACCGGCGCATCGGGGCGGAAGCCGTGGTGCGCAGCCTGTTGGCTCGCGGCGCGATCGGCTTGATTACGACGCACGATCTCGCGCTGGCGGATATGGCCGGCTCGCTCACGCCGCCCGCCGCGAACGTCCACTTCGAAGATCGTTTGGAGGATGGCCGCATCACGTTCGATTACCTCATGCGCCCCGGCATCGTTACGAAAAGCAATGCTTTGGAATTGATGCGGGCAGTGGGGCTGGAAGTATAATCAGCCATGCTTGAAACCAGACGAGACCTGTTCCGCGCTGCGGCTGTCGCCATGACCGCCGCGTCGTATTCACGCGTGCCGGGCGCGAACGACAGGGTCAACCTCGGCGTAATCGGCTGCGGCGGACGCGGCAAGTACGTCATGGGCATGTTCCAGAACAACGCGGCGGTACACGTCGCCGCGGTGTGCGACGTTTACGCGCAACGCGTCGATCTAGCTCTTCAGAAGGCGCAAGGCGCGAAGAGTTTCGGCGATCATCGCAAGCTTCTCGAAATGAGCGGGCTCGACGCCGTGTATATCGCCACGCCCGATCACTGGCACGCCGCCACGGCGATCGACGCGCTGAACGCGGGGAAGGACGTCTACGTCGAAAAGCCGCTCACGCTTCGCATCGAAGAGGGTCCTCCGATCGTCAAGGCCGCCCGCGTGAACAATCGCATCTGCCAGGTCGGGATGCAGCGGCGTTCGAATCCGGCCTATCTTCAAGCGAAGCGCGA
>JBPCKZ010000062.1:0-13513 GCA_051003795.1 Bryobacteraceae bacterium
GCGCCAGCAATCTCGGTCAGATTCTGATGGACAGAGGCGACCTCGCCGGCGCACGACGCCAGATGGAACGCGCTCTCCGGATTTTTCAAAACACGTATGGCTTGGAGGATCCACGCACTATCAATGCGCAAAAGGCGTTCAAAAGTTTGCCGGAATGATGTTTATTTCGCGGGATGAGTCTCCTTCGAAAAAATAATACATTTTGTCGAGAGTGACCATGTGGCAGGGGCGGTTTTCAGGCGGTTGGCCCGCCTTGCACAACTTCGAGTTACCCATTTCGAGACATCAGTACTGGTAAGGAATGTCCACCTCGGCCTAGCTGCCGGGCGTAGCTGCGTTAATCGCAACTGCAATTTTCGTAACGTGTGCTTGACCATATCCCAGTTGTTCGTGCTCAAAACCAGCAACGCCATCTTTCGGCCTCTCAAGTTTTGCTGGTAGCTCAGTTGCTGATCAGCCGTGATAAACATGTCAAAACCGGCTTCTTCCGCTGCGTTCAACAACGCCCGTTTTTCAGGCCGGACCAGCCTTGAAACCATGTGGTGACAACCGAAAGGTTGTCACCGATAAGCAGCCGAAATTTTTGCGGAACGCTCTCGTCGAGGATAATCTTCACTAGGAAGGCACGGCTTCGCGCTACGTCGCCGCGCTCTTTTTGGCAAAGTCCAGCACTGTCTGAACCTGCTCCCGCGTGACATGGAAATTTTCAAGAACCTCTTCGACAGGCGAGGTTTTTAAGTTCTCAAAAATCGCCGTCACGGGCACACGTGTACCACGAAACACCCACGCACCGCTGACATTGCCGGGGATGCTCTGCACGGCGGGACATTGGGACCAATCGAGAGTTGCCATGTTTTTTACCCTCCTTCATCGTAGCCTTTTACCAGCAGATCGGCGCGGCGTCACGTTTGGTCTGACGGCGGCGAACTGTCCAGCACAGGCCGGGGATAGCGGTACTTGCGGGGTATGGGCAATCGCTCCCCGTGTTTCCCGATGCATTCAGATGCGGCCCAAAAAGGGCTTTTTGCTTTCACGAAAGCGGTGTAGGGTAGGCGGGCGCTTAACCGACGTGATTTTTACAGCAGGCGCCTCGCTTCATGTCTAACTTTCTTTTCGGGAGAAAATCACGCCAGTATGACCCCATCGCCGATACGGACTGGCCGCGGGGGGGGCAACCGTGATTTGTGCCGCATACACGGGCAGCGATGCCGAAAAAACGAATACGCTAGCCCAAACCAATCTGATCGGAAATCTCATTTTTCTGCCACCGAAAAACTTAGTCGATATTAGTTATCACGATTTCGCTAAATTGGAACCAAAATCTTCCGGGTGATATACTTCTGCCGAGGTTGCAAACAGCATGATTTGCCAACTTCGCTGCCGCAATTGTGAGGTTCGATTTATGAAACTTGATTCAGCCCGCGTTCCAGAGCCACGCCGCTTCACCCGGCGCGGTTTGATCTTTTCGACAGCCGCGATCCTTGCTTCCTCCGCCTACGCTGAAACTCCGGAGGTTTGCGAGACGGAAGACAATCAGGAGGGGCCGTTCTATAAACCCGGCGCACCCCTACGCTCCAATCTACGGGAGCATGACACCGCGGGCGTGCCGCTGACGCTAACCGGCCGGGTGCTTGGCGCGGGCGGCATCCCTCTGGCCGGGGCTCTGCTTGATGTTTGGCAGGCCAACGGTAAAGGAGAATACGATAACAAGGGATTCAATCTCCGGGGCCGCTTGAAGACGGACGATAACGGATTTTACCGTCTCGAGACCATCATGCCCAAGTTCTACAAGGCGGGCGATACGATTCGGCCGGCGCACATCCACATCAAGGTGCAGGGCAAGGGAACGAACCTTTTGACCACGCAGCTCTATTTCAAGGGCGACCCATACAACTACACCGACGCGAGCGTGCGGCCGTCTCTCATCCTGATGCCGAAAGATCTCGACCGCGGCAAAGCCGCCGCATTCGATTTTGTGCTCAGGAAGGGGTAGGTTTGTGCCGCAAGCCAAATCGGACGTTAATTCCAAGCTGCGCGAGGCCGCGCGCCGAGGCGACTTGGCGAAGGCTCAATCGGCTTTGCGCGACGGCGCGAACGTCAATCTGCCGGGCGGACCCGAGCGCTACACTCCGCTCATGCTCACTGCCCTTGGCGGCAGCACGGAAATCGCGCAGGCGCTGTTGCAACACGGGGCGAACGTGGATGCCGTCGATAGCGGCAACGAGACAGCGCTCCATTATGCTGCCTTCCGCGGGCGGGAAGAAATCGTGAAATTGCTGCTTGCGAAGGGAGCGAATCCCAACGCTAGGAGCAAGAGTCTCTGGACACCCTTGATGGCGGCCGCCTCCGAAGGTCACACGAGCATCGTCCGCGCTCTGCTCGATAAAGGCGCCAACAAAGACATGAGCAATGGTGAGCGGCAAACCGCGGGCGATCTCGCCCAGGCCGCGGGACACGCGGACATAGCTGCCGCGCTAGGGGTAGGGGCCAGGTGATAAAGCGCGTGACGACACGGCGGACTTGCTGCTGTGGTCGGGCTGGTACTAATCGCGAGTACTCACGGTACGTGAAACGTCGCGGCGCTAGTGTATCCTAGCGCTTTACCCCAATTGAACCCAGTCTCGATTTTCACGCTGATTTATGCCGCGCTCGTCATCTGGTGCGTCCCGTCTTGCGAGGCGCAAACCACCGATATCCGGATCGTCTCGACGGCGACATTTTTATCCGGTCCCGTGGCGCCGGATTCGCTGGTTGCCATCTTGGGCAATGGCCTGACCGCCTCAACCGCGGCGCACGACCCGGGTGAGCCTTTGCCGGAATCGTTGGCCGGAACGTCCGTCACTGCTACCGACAGCGCCCAGAATACGCGACCGGTGCATTTGCTGTTCGCTTCGCCGGGCCAGATCAATTTCCTGTTGCCGGCGGAGACGATTCCGGGCATCGCCACACTGTCGGTAATGAACGCGAATGGCGATGTCGTTTCCGGGGAAATAACCGTCGTGCCGACCGCGCCCGGCCTCTATTCGCTCGATGGCAGCGGGACGGGAACCGCCATCACCCAAGTCCTTCGCGTACATTCCGATGGAACCGGCGGCGAGCCCGACGGCCACGAAGACGATTCGGGCCAACTATTTCTGTTTCTCTACGGCACGGGCATTCGTAATGCGGAATCGGTGGAGGTGACGGCGAACGGGCAGAAGTTGGCGGTTCTGTTCGCGGGGCCCGAAGGCGGATCGCCCGGTCTCGATCAGGTGAATGTCGCGGTGCCTGCCTCTCTCGCGGGCGGCCAACAGCTCGATTTGGTGCTCGTCGCCGACGGGCAATCCTCAAACCCGGTGAGCATCGTAATCCAGTAAGATGACCGGCACGCTGAAGCGCGCACCCCGCTGGGTCCTGCTCCCGCTCGGTATCGCGGTGTTCTGGGCGGCGCACCGGCTGTCCTCGCAGTCCTCTCCGGCAAATCCGATTTCCATGCCCCCATCGGTGGGTTTCCTCATCGGACTGGGCATCGGCGACAAGACGCCTAAGGCCTGGGACGGCAGCGTCACGGTGATCGATACCGGCGTGGCGCCTTCCGTCATCGCGAATGCGGTAGTCGATATCGAGGGGTGGCGCTTCTTTGCCGGCGACTCGACCGACCACCGCTCAACCTGGAAGCTCGGCACCCGGTACGCGCCGGGTATTCCGCCCACGCCGCCCGGCCAAATAGCGGAAAACGGCGTCACCGTGTATGTGCGCGAGACCGCTCCCAACTACCAGCTGCAGGTAAAAACAGCGGGCGGCAATTTCAGCTTCCGCGGCTCCGACGTCCCCTATGGAACAGTCCAAGCGTTTCTGAATGGCGCGGCCACCGTCCGGCGCGTTCCGGGAGTCGTCCAGTTGACCGAGTCGCTCGATGAGCAGGATATGCCCGCGCTCTCCCAGGGTCGCGGCGCGAATACCGACGATGTCTGGCTGACCTATACCGAATTCGTTCACGGCGGCGGATCGCACGCTCCGCCTCAAACGATGAATCAGCCTATAGCATTCTCCCGCCTAAATGCGCCGGTGGGAGGGGATCAAGTGCTGCTGATGCATTATTCGAAATCTGCCCGCGTCTGGACTGGCCCGTTTCCCGTTTCGGCTTCCGGCCAGGATATCTTCCGAACCGCTGTCGCAGTGGACGGAAGCGGGACGGTCTGGATCTTTTGGTCGGCGAATCAAAAGAGTAACTTTGATATTTATGCCCGATCCTACTCGCGCGGGGCGTTCTCTCCCGAAACGAGGATCACTACCGATCCCGGAACGGATCTGTGCCCGGTTGCGGCCACCGACGCCGGCGGACGGGTTTGGGTAGCCTGGCAGGGTTACCGCAACGGCAACTTGGAGATTCTGACGGCAGTCCAACAACCCAGCGGTTTCTCTCCCGAAACGATCGTTTCCACATCCCCGGCCAGCGATTGGGAACCCTCGATTGCGGCAGCCGCGAGCGGCGACGTGGCGATCGCCTGGGACACCTACGATAAAGGCGATTATGACGTGTACTACCGCCGTCTGCGTCTCAAATCCGGTGGAATGCGGATGGACGATCCCGTCCCCGTGTCCGCGAGCCGGTCTTTCGAGGCGCGCAGTTCGGTGGCTTTCGATCCGCGGGATCGTCTTTGGGTCGCTCATGAGACCGCCGCTCCGCGCTGGGGAAAAAACTTCGGAGCGTACGAAAGCACCGGGGCCTCCCTCTACCTCAGCCACACCATTTCCGTGAAGATTTTCGACGGCAATCGCGTGCTGACTCCGTCGGCAGGCCTGGGTTTGGCGTTGCCGCTGGAACCGGGTTTGAATCCTTTGGAAGCGGCGCGCCCATCCGCCGCCGCAGGCTACTTCCAACCCGACCCCGGCCTTGCGCCGGGCCGGCCCCGCGGCGATAGCCTTACTCTGCCGAACTCGCCGCGCAACAGCTCTCCCGTCTTATCGATTGGCCCGGATGGGATCGTCTATCTGGCATATCGTGTACCCTCGGGCATAAGCTCCAGCCCGGCGGTGATGGCCGGGCCCGTTTGGATCCAGGGCCTGGTCTATTTTGACGGTTCCAAGTGGAGCCGGCCGTTGCTGCTGACCCACTCGGACGGCAGGCTCGACTATCGGCCCGGCGTGGTCCCCGTGGCCGGCGGCCTGATGATCGCGACGGCGACGGATCATCGTCTTTCCCCCATTCCGGGCCAAACGCCCGCCCAGGGGGACGGCGTGAACGCGGATATTTACGCCATGGAATTGAAGGTGGATGCGAAAGCTTTGAGTGAAGATTTCGCGCCGGTTCCGGAAAGCCTTGCCGCCGCCGAGCCGGACGCGGCGACTGAAGCCGCGCAAGTGGGCGCTTTGCGCTCCGCAACCGCCATGGGAAATGGGCGCGCCCTCAAACTGATGCGCGGCGAGTTCCATCGCCATACCGAAATCTCTTTCGACGGCGCGCGCGACGGCAGCCTCGAAGACGCCTACCGCTACCTGATTGACGCAGCCGCGCTCGATTGGTCCGGCTGCTGCGACCACGACAACGGCTCGGGCCGCGAGTACAACTGGTGGCTCGAGCAGAAGTACAACGATGCTTACAAGCTGGGCGCCCAGTTCGTCCCGATGTTCAGTTACGAGCGCAGCGTGGAATACCCGGAGGGCCATCGCAACATCCTGTTCGCGCAGCGCGGCGTGCGCCCTTTGCCGCGGCTGCCCCGAAGCGCCGTGCTTTCCTCCGCGCCCGCTCCCGACACGCTGATGCTCTACAGCTATCTGAAAGTGTTCAAGGGAATCAGCGCGCCGCATACCAGCGCGACCAACTTTGGAACGGACTGGCGCAACAACGACCCGAGCGTCGAGACCAGCGTCGAGATTTATCAAGGGCATCGCCAAAGTTACGAGATGCCGGGCGCTCCGCGGGCCATCGGCCCCGAAGACGCGATCGGCGGATATGAGCCGAATGGATTCGTGTCCGAAGCGCTCCAGAAAGGTTACCGGCTCGGCTTTCACGCCTCGAGCGATCATATTTCCACGCACATCGCGTTCTGCAATTTGTGGGTTGAAAACCCGACACGGCAAGGCATCCTCAATGCATTCCGAAGGCGGCATGTGTACGGCGCAACCGACAACATCCTGGCGGACGTGAGGAGTGGAACCCATTTTATGGGCGACGAATTTTCGACTGGAGAGCTGCCCACGCTCTCCGTCAAGCTGCGCGGGACCGGCAATTTCTCAAGGGTGCTGGTCGTGAAGGACGGGGCGGCGGTGTACTCCGCCGCTCCGGGATCGCCCCAAGTGGATTTCACGTGGACGGATCTCGCCGCCGTGAAAGACAAGACCAGCTACTACTACATCCGGGGCGAACAATCGAGCGGGGACCTGGTTTGGGCCAGCCGATGTGGATTCACTACCAATAACCGCCCCTTCCAGGAATACGAATCCCGATTAAGCCCCGATGCTATGATGGCGAAATCCGGCATGTCTCCCGTTCTCACTGGCAGTCGAGAGGACCGCAAGGGCAGTCTGTTCTCATGGATCGCAATCGCCTGGTTTGGCGGATTGCTGGTGGTCTGTTACGCCCCGGTTCTGTTCGCGCTCGTCCGCAACTGGAACGAAGACCAGGACATGTCACACGGTTTTTTCGTGCCGGTTATCGCGGGTTACATCGCCTGGCGGAAGAAAGACGAGCTGGCGGGCAAGATCCCGCGGCCAAACTGGTGGGGCTTGGCCATCGTCTTATATGCCGCCGTGCAGCTCTACCTCGCGACGCTCGGCGCCGAACTGTTTCTAGCGCGCACCGCGTTTATCTTTTCGCTGATCGGCATGGTGCTACTGCTCGGCGGCCGCGAGTATCTGCGAATTTTCGCTTTCCCCTTATTCCTGCTGTTTCTGATGGTTCCGATCCCCGCCATCATCTATAACCGGCTCACGTTTCCACTACAGATCTTCGCCAGTCAAGCGGCCGAATCCGCCCTGGGCATTCTGCACATTCCCGTGCTGCGCGAAGGCAACATTCTCGAATTGTCGGAAGGCCAGAGATTGAGCGTGGTGGAGGCGTGCAGCGGCATCCGGTCGCTCCTGACGCTGTCGTTTCTTTCGCTGGTTTATGGGTACTTCTCCGAGAAGAAAACCTGGATTCGCGTGGCTCTGTTCTTTTCCACCATCCCGATCGCCATCGTCGCCAACGCCAGCCGCGTCACTTTGACCGGCGTTCTTTCCGAGTACAAGCCCGAACTTGCCGAAGGTTTTTTCCATAGCGCCTCGGGTTGGGTGATTTTCATGGTGGCCCTCACCATCATGGTCGGCGTGCATCAACTTTTGGTCAGAGGCTACTCGTATGTCCATGGACGGCGTTAACTTTCAATCGTTCCTCCGGAGCAAATACACGCGCGGGTTGACGCTCGTGCTGTTGGCTCAGGCGATCCTGTTCTACACGGCATCGCACGGCGATAGCACGCCTCTGCCGCGGCCGCTGGCGGCGTTCCCGAAAAGCTTCGGCGATTGGCAACTGGCGAGCGAAGGGGTGGTCGAAAAAGAGACGTTGGACGTGCTGCGCGCGGACGATACGCTGACGCGCTGGTATCAAGCGCCCGAAGGCGGCGTCAATCTTTTTATCGCCTACTTCAAAACGCAGCGCACGGGCCAATCGCCGCATTCCCCCAAGAATTGCCTGCCCGGTTCGGGTTGGACGCCATCGTCCGAAGGCGTCATGAGCGTCTCGATTCCCGGTCGGAACGAGAGCATTCGCATCAATCGGTATATCGTCGCGAAGGGCGGAGAAAAAAGCGTGGTGCTGTATTGGTATCAGACGCAGAATCGCGTGATCGCCAGTGAATTCGAAGGCAAGTACTGGCTGATTTTGGATTCGATCCGCCATCATCGCAGCAACACGGCTATCGTACGCGTGGTGGTGCCGGTTGCCGGAGACCGGGAAGCCCAGGCAGTCAAAACGGGCGTTGATTTCGTGCAATCCGTTTTTCCGGTTTTGCGGCAATCCCTGCCCTCTTAGGTTTTGCAAACGTACCTTATACTCGCCGTGGTCTTGCTGGCATCCTGCCAGCCGCCCAAGCCCAAGTTCTCCATCACGACAATGAATCCCGAAGGGATAGCCGGGGTTTACAAAGGCGACGGCATCACTCTCGTGTTGCGGCCGGACAGTTCCGCCACTTTGACCATGGGCACGGAGGTGCACGGGGGGCGCTGGTCGAGCCTGCCCCCGCAACTTCGCTTCGATTTCGAACTCGGAGACCGTCCGAGGCCGGAATCGATTACCTGGACGATGCAGGGTAGCGGCCTGATCCCGCTCATCTGGGATAAAAGCCTGTACGGGCAATCGGGCCCGGTGCTACATCGATGATCGCGGTCGGATACAATCTCTTTTGCGCAAATTTATTCGATACCAATTCGACGGCCGCGTCTCCTATGGCATTCTCGAAGGCGGCACGATCCAGGAAATCCGCGGAGGCCTGTTCGGATCTCGCGAGCCAACCGGGGCCGCGCATCTCATTGCGGACGTAACGCTGCTGTATCCGTGCGAGCCGCCGAAGATCCTCGCGGTGGGACTCAATTACCGCAGCCATTTGGGCGCGCGCAAAGTTCCGGAGCACCCGGAAATGTTTTATAAGCCGGTGAGCGCTCTGCAGAATCCGGGCGGCCCCATTGAAATTCCTCAAGATGCCGCGGACGTCCATTTCGAAGGCGAACTGGTCGCGATCATGGGTAAGAGCGTCAAGCGGGTATCGCCCGAAGCGGCTCGCGAAGCCATCTTCGGCGTGACCTGCGGCAACGATGTCAGCGAACGCGAATGGCAGCATGGCGCGACCGGAAAAGACTTGCAATGGTGGCGCGCGAAAGGCTCGGACACCTTCGCGCCTTTGGGCCCCGCGATCGTAACCGGCATCGATTACGGCAATCTTCTGCTGCAAACGCGCGTGAACGGCGAAGTGGCGCAGAAGCAGTACACGTCCGATCTGATCTTCGATCTCCCCACGATCGTCAGTTGGATCAGCCACTGGGTGACGCTCACGCCCGGCGACGCGATCTACACGGGAACGCCGGGGTCCACCAGCAAGCTAAAGCCGGGCGATGTGGTGGAAATAGAGATCGAGAATATCGGCGTGCTGCGGAACCCGGTGGTTTAAATGGAGCTTCAGGACAAGATCGCAATCGTTACGGGCGGAGGCGCCGGGATCGGGCAGGCTGCGGTCGCATGCATGCGGCGCGAGGGCGCCCAGGTGCTGGTCGTGGATTGGAAAGCGAGCGGGGATGAAGCGTTTTTCCAGGCCGACATATCCGATGCCCGTCAAGCGGCGGCGGCGGTCCACGCGGCCGTCGACCGGTTTGGCGGCCTGGATATTCTGGTGAACAATGCCGGAATCCAGAGTTATGGTGACGCCGTGACCACCACGGAAGAAATCTGGGACCGCACCATGAACGTGAATCTGAAAGGCCAATGGCTGATGGCGCGGGCGGCGATTCCGGAGATGCTCAAGCGCGGGCGCGGCGCGGTTGTGAACGTCGCGAGCGTGCAGGCGTTGGCTTCACAGAAGAACGTGTTGGCCTACGCGACCAGTAAACACGCCATGATCGGCCTTACGCGTTCCATGGCGGTCGATTTTTCCGGCCGTGGGATTCGCGTGAATTGCGTTTGCCCGGGAACGGTGGATACCCCGATGGTTCGCGGCACCATCGATCTCGACCACGATCCCGAGAAGCTGCGAGGCATCTTGAACCGGATGCATCCGATCGGACGGATTGCGGAGCCGCGCGAGATCGGAGAGGTGATCGCGTTTCTTGCGAGCGATCGCGCCAGCTTTATGACCGGATCGATTGTCACGGTGGACGGCGGGCTGCTTTCGCCCATAGCGGGTTCGCCGGACTAGCCTATTGTAAGTAACTGAGAAGAATGGAGCCACCCGCCGGGATCGAACCGGCGACCTGCTGATTACGAATCAGCCGCTCTACCAACTGAGCTAGGGTGGCCTGAATCTTCTCCTTTTATAGCACGCTCCTCGCGCCGGGCGCGGTCAAGAAGTGCGGACTCAAAATTGGTATCGGAAAACCGCGTCCTAGCGGCCGGAATCCGGCTTCCGATCCTGTAACACGAAAACCTTTTCGCCCGGTTTCACAAGCTTCAGGCGCTGGCGGATTTCGAGTTCTTGATCCGCGGGATTTTCGCGCAGGCGGGTAATACGGTCCCGCTTTTCCTCGATTTCACGATGAAGCTTCTCATTCTCTTTTTCGAGTTGTTCGATTTGGACGCGCTTCCCGGCCAGCCCCGGAAGGCCGTGGGGACCGCGCAACACGGCAAGACCGTATGCGACGCCCAGGAGGACCAGCGTGGCGTAACCGACCTTCCATCTCGAAAATTTCATGCAATGATCTCTTCGGAGATCATAACATCTACGCATACAATTGTTTTAACGGAATTAGTATGACCGGCAACATCGTCGTCTTGAATACGTGCGGATCGAGCGAGGAAGCGGAAAGAATCGCCCGCCGCCTCGTGGAAGAACGGCTGGCCGCCTGCGTCAACGTTCTCGCTCCCATGCGAAGCTTCTACCGCTGGAAAGGCGTTGTGGAAGACGCGTCGGAATGGCTGCTTGTGATCAAGACGTCTCGCGACCGCTTCGACGCGCTGCGCGCCACGCTCGAGGCGGCGCACTCTTACGAACTGCCTGAAATTCTCGCGCTTCCCGTGGTGGACGGGTCTCCGAATTATCTGAACTGGCTCGCGGGCGAACTCGGTGCCGGCTAAAACCCCGCCGTCTCGGCCGGGCGCTCTCATTTTCGATATGGACGGCGTGATCGTTCATTCGAATCCGATTCACCGCGAGGCGTGGCGGCTTTACAATTCGCGGCACGGCATCGCCACCGATGAGGGCATGCAAGCGCGGATGTTCGGAAAGCGCAACGACGAGATTGTTCGGGACTTTTTCGGGGGCCATCTTAGCGACGCGGAGGTTTTCGAGCACGGCGCGGCGAAGGAGCGGCTCTATCGCGAAATGATCGGCACCCGCGTCGAACGCTCGTTAGTGCCGGGCGTGCGCGAGTTTCTCGAGCGCTGCCGGGGAATTTCCACCGCCGTCGCGACGAACGCGGAGCCCGCGAACGTGAATTTCATTTTGCGGGCCGCGGGATTGGAGCACTTGTTCCGTGCCGTGGTCGACGGTCATCAGGTAAGCCTCCCGAAGCCGCATCCTGCAATCTATTTGCGAGCGGCGGAGATGCTGGGCGTGGCGCCGGGCGAGTGCGTCGTGTTCGAGGATTCCGTGCCGGGTGTCGAGTCCGCGCTATCCGCCGGGATGACGGTCGTCGGGCTTCTCACCACGCACGCCGAACTACCTGGCGTGGCATTCGCGATTCCCGACTTTCGCGCCAAGGAACTGGAAGCGTGGACGTCCACGTGGATGTCCACGTGGCCTAAAATGAATGGCATATGTTCCAGCGGCTTTCGCGCACGGTTCTGTTCTCCGCAATCTCGATCTGGGCGCAAAAATATTCGGGGCCGATGCCCGCGAAGCCCGACGTGCCGTATCTGATTCACGCAGACAGCCTGGTCGAAACCGAGAGCGCCGAAGCTCGGGAGCAGAGGTCGACGAAGAAGGACGAAATTACCTACTCCATTTCAGGCGCCGTTTCGCCCGTGAAGACGCCGCTCGCGAGTCCGATCTTTCTCCTGCAAACGGATAAGCTGAACGCGGATAAGTTGCAGTTGTATAAGCTGGAAGCGCGAAATGGAGGGCGCGAAATCACGTTTTCCCGAAAGAAGAATTCCGCGAAGCCGATCAACCTCACCGTTAACAAGGTCGCGGAAGGCCTGTACCGGCTGGAAGCGACGGACAGCCTTCCGAACGGCGAATATTCGCTTACGCCGGAAGGCTCGAATCAAGTTTTCTGTTTCGAAATCAATTAGAGTATCGTGTATTCAATGGACATCTCCCGCCGCACCATTCTGACCGCGGTCTCGGCTGCCGTTGCCGCGGCGGCCGGCGCCCCACGCACGCGAACACCTCGCCGGAAGCAGAGGATTGGCGTCCTTTGCCAGTGCTCCGAACCGAATCTGGAATTCGTCAAAGCCGAAGGATTCACGAGCATGCAGCTGCGGCTCGATCCCTACAAGCTTGACGATGCCGCCATCGCCGCGATCAAGGAACGGGTTCAGCGATCCGGCCTGTATGTATCTTCCTTGGCGGTCGATGGCAATCATATCGATCCCGACCCGGCGAAGCGCGAAAAGCAAAACCAATTCACGGTCAAGTGCATCGAGTTGTGCGGCAAGCTGGGAATACCGAACATCGGCGGCCAATCCGGAACCATCAAGGGGCGGCCGTTGCAGGAGCAGGTGGACGAGATCGTTCGCGTCTACAACGAAAAATATTTTGCCGCATGCGAGAAGAACCACGTGCGCATTCTTTGGGAGCCCTACGCTGGAGGCCCGAATATTGCCACCGGACCGGTCGGTTGGGAGGCGCTGTTCAAGGCTTTCAACAACAGTCCGCACATCGGATTGCAGTTCGATCCATCGCACCTGGTGTGGCAATTCATGGACCCCATTCCGGCGGCCCGTGAGTTCGTCGACAAGATTTACGACGTGCACCTCAAGGACACGGAAATCCTATGGCACATTCTGCGCCGGGGCGGAATTCAGCCCGTAGATAACGCCCACTGGTGGCGTTTTCGCATTCCGGGCGACGGATCCGTCGATTGGAAAGGCTTTTTCGCCGTTCTTTCGGAAGCCGGATACGCGGGCGCAATGAATATTGAGAACGAAGACGCGTTTTATTATCCCGCGTACGAGCAGGGCAACTTCACCGAGCAGTTCCGGCGCGGCTTTCACGTCGCGCATGAGTTTTTGAAGACGATGGTGCCGCCGCTGACGGCGTGAGGTGAATCCTTTATCGTTTTGACATACTGGCCTCGGTTGAGAGCCGCGAACACAATCCGTTAATCTCAACGCCGGGCCCTAGACTAGAGAGCTCAGCGCGCGGATCCACGAGTATCGGGTTTCCGTCGGGGTCCACCGCGACCCGCACACCTTGCGCCTTAAGCTGGCGCTGTAGTTCGCGCACGTCCGTGAAATCAGCTAATTTCTGGGCGTTACTGTCCAAGAGCGAAGCAACGGGTGACGAGCGCTCCGGGTTTGCTTCCGCGTCTCGCCGCTACTTGATACTCGTCCGCGCATCTTTCAAAATCCGCTTCGCCCGCGACGGGTTATACACTCCGCATGAGCAAAATCGCGCCATATAAGTAACGGCCTCTTCCGGGGTTCGCCGGCCTTCCTTCACCCAGTCGATCATCTTCTTCGCCAAGCTCGATCCGATCATGCCGTGGCCGCACATGGTGGTTAACATCAGCACCTGCGTGTTGGGAAGCTTCTCCGTCTTGCCTTCAAAGCCAAGCGAATACCCAATGCTGTGCCGCGGAATTCCAGCCGCGTGACAGCATTGTTCCGCGCCATCGAGAGACGTCGAAACATTCACGCACAGCCCGAGATCGGCTTCCTTCACGGCTTTTACAAAATCCTCGG
>JBPCKZ010000063.1:0-18254 GCA_051003795.1 Bryobacteraceae bacterium
GGCACCCTGAAAGCCAAATATGGATATCCCACAAGCGATTGCCGCTGATACGCCAAAAAATTCACCCAGATTTTACGCTATTCTGCCTGCCTCGAGACTCCACCCAAAGAGTCGTGAGAAATGCGGGTTAGTGAAGAGGACATTCGTGCCTGCTGGCGTATGCCGCGGAGACGATCGCACACGAGGAAGTGTACGCCTTAAATTCCGAGTAAGCGCGTGAGATGCGCTTTCTCGCCGATGAGAATTGCGATTTCGCAATCGTTGACCTTCACTGGCCGCATCGGTTACCGGGACTTTGGTGCCAAGCTCATTGGCGCTTTTCTCGTATTGCGGCCCGGATCGGTGCGCATTTCGCCCTCTCTGAACGAGCGATCCACCCGCAGTTATTTACGGGAATGCGCCTTGACGGACGATCAAACCGGCTGTCGGTCCGGCACTTGCTTCTCTCCCGCCTTCACCGGCAATGGAAAGCTTTTTAATCCAAGCGCCATTAGCGACGCGATCGACGCCATCGCCGCGCTCACGTAGAAAGCCGCGGACCACGTCCCGGAGCTTTCAAATAGCAGCGCGGCCAAACCTCCGCCTATGATCGACGCGATTCCCTTCGCGCTGTACATAAAACTGTAGTTCGAAGCCGCGTTGGCGCCGCCGAAGTAATCGCCTACCGTCGAAGGCAATAGCGACATAACCTCCCCGTAGGTGAAGAATGTCAGAATCAGCGTGATAGTGAAGTAAGTGCCGGAAAGCCGGCCCACGAAAAGAACGCTCAGCAAACAGATCGCTTGCAGACCGAACGCCATGAACATGGTGATCTCGCGCCCAATCCGGTCGGAAATCCATCCCCAGAACACGCGGCTCACGCCATTAGCCACGCGGTCGAGCGCGAGCGCCGCGGTCAGCGCGGTAATCGTGATACCCCATTCTTTGGCCACCGGACCCGCCTGCGCGGTTACCATCAGTCCGCCGGTCGCCATCATGATGAAGATCAGATAGAGCGCATAAAAGTGGGGCGTCCGGAGCATCTCGCCGGTGTTGAACTGCCCCGTGTTACGGCGTACGCGCGGTGAGGCCGCCTTCGATGCGGCCTTCGATTTCAAGAAGTCGTCGTCCGGATGCCGGAGCACCTGGGCGACCAATAAGATAATCAACCCTTGCGCGATTCCCGTGTAGAAAAACGCCGCGCGGAAACTCTGCCGGATAATAATTTTCTGGATCATCGGAATGAACAGCGCGGAGCCGGACCCGAATCCTCCGGCGATAATCCCCGCCGCCAGCCCGCGCTTATCCGGGAACCACTTCAGCGCGCTTGCCATCGATCCGCTGTAGACGAACGCCGCACCGATTCCGGCGATCGCGTAAAACACGTAAAGCTGCCATTGCGCGTGGATGGCCCCTAGGGCCGTCCATCCTATTCCGCACAGCACGCCCGCGACGGTCGTGAACACGCGCGGGCCGATGCGGTCGATCAGCCAGCCTTCGAGCGGCATGATCCACGTCTCGAACATAATGAAGATCGTGAAAGCCCACTGGATGTCCGATAGCTTCCAGTGCATTTCCTGTTGAATTGGCTTGACGAACAGCGTCCAGGCGTATTGAAGATTAGCGATCATGATCATCGCCACCACGGAGGCGCCAAGCTGCACCCAGCGGTTTTTCATCGCGATTCCGGCTCGGCGGCGGGACCATCCTGCAAGCGCCTTTCGAGCGCGATCCGAACCAACTGGCTGCGCGTGCGGACGCCGGTCTTATCGAACAACTGTTGCATTACCCACTTCACGGCCGTTTCCGCGATATTCAGTTTCGTGGCGATCTCCTTATTGGTCAAGCCCTCGAACACGGCTTTCAATACGGCGCGCTCGCGCGCGTTCAGAGGCTGCGCGGTCCGCCGCTCTTCCGACCTTTCGCTCGCGCCCGCAATGAGTGAGCGGACGGCGCCTGAATCGAGCCACGTCTCGCCGCTCATTACCTTGTGAATCGCTTCGACGAGCTGCGCGGGCGGGCTATGCTTCAGAAAGATTCCAGACGCTCCGTTTTCCAGCGCGCCCAAGGTATCCGAATCGCTCATTCCGGCGGTCACCATTAAGACACGGAGTTCGAATCCTTTTTCCTTCGCCAGACGGATGAAATCCGATCCTTGCTCCTGGCCGAGATCGTAATCGAGCAGCACTACGTCGGCTGGTTCCACGGTCAAATTCGCGAGCGCCTCGGCGACGGATGCGCAGTTCCCGGCGATGCGGAAGTCAGGCTCGGCCTCGAGCAACCGGCTGAGCCCCTCCCGGAACAGGCTGTGGTCGTCCACCAATAGAATCCGGATGTCCTGGCCCATAAGTTTCTTTGCCGTTGCCTGGAAGCGCGGCGGAAAGCTCCACGATGAAGCGGGAGCCGCCCGGCTCGGGCTCATATTTTAAATCCCCTCGAAACGAACGCATGAATGCGCGCGACAAATATAAACCGAGGCCCGTCGCGTGAGCCCCTTGTTGAAACGGCTGAAACAACCGGTCCGGAGCGGGCACGCCTCCGCCGGTATCCCGGAATTGTACGACGATCCGGCCCTCCTCGCTTCGCGCATTCACCGTAAGCTCGCGGACCGGCCGCTCCAACATCGCGCGCTCCGCGTTCTTGGCGAGGTTCAGGAATACCTGCATCAGGCTTTGACGGTCGGCCCACACGGCGGGGAGATCCGGCTCCACGGTCCAGCGGACTGCCACGCCTTCCTCCCGCAACGAAGGCTCGATTACGATTCGCAGCTCCTCGAGAAGAGAATTCAGGTCGATTGACGAAGCCTGATCGGCCGTCTGGCGCAGATCCATCGCTGCGATCTTTTCGAGCGCGACAATCAGCGTTCCGAGCGCTTGAAAATCCTTATTGTTCGCCAGCGCCCCGTTTCGCGCAAGATTCGCATGGACCACCGCGATCGCGCCGCAGACGTTTCGAACTTCATGCGAAACCGCTCCCACCAGGATTCGCGAACCCGCGAGAAGTTGATGCAAACTGAACTCCTCCCGCGTGCGCAGTTCTTCCGAAGTATCCACCACCATCGCGGCCAACCGGGAACCGGCGCTCGTCGCGTAAGTGGAGAACCAGACGTCCGCAAGAAAGACCTCGCCGTTGCGGCGCCGGCCCCGGCACTGCATTACCGTGCGGAACGCCTGTCGTGAATCGCCGGGCGATGAAACGTTCACCAGCGCGGGAAGATAATCGCGGATCGACTGGCCGGCGAGCGTTCCCGGCTCGCGGGCGAACAGGCGATGCGCGGCATCGTTCGCCAGCAGCACCCGGCCCTCCCCATTCGTCGTGAAGATGGCGGCCGGACTGCTCTCGACCAGCACTTTGAGCTGCTCCTCCGCTTCTCGGCGCGCCAGAATCTCCGTCTCGATCTCCTGTAGATGTTGCAGCGCGGCTTGGCGGTTGCGAACCGACTCGTACACGAAAAGACCCATCCCGAAGAACGCGGCGAAGATGAGTATGTCGCGCGGGATGCCGGATTCGGGAAACCATTCGAATGTGTCGAAATTTTCGGTAAGAACCGTGCAAAGCGCCGCCACCGCGCCGATTTCCCAGCGCTTCAGCGCACTGCCCGCCAGTAGCATGGGGAAGAGATACAGAAAGCCGAGCGGGATGTTCCCTTCCACGCGCCAATCGATGAACGCAATTGCCGCGATCATCGACCCGGCCCGCGCGAGCACGGCCCGGCGGCTGCCTCGAAGCAGAAAGAACAGCATGGAAGGAGTGGGCGCGGGCGTGTTGGATGCGTCGCCGCGCGCTGATCTCATTCTAGGCATGGAGGTCCGTCGAAGTACCAAAATAGCTGAAAGATAGGCGGGGGCGGATGAAAGATAGCCGGGAGATGAATCTTCGCCCATCGCCGCGGAGTCGAATTCCCGATGGATCAAACTCCATGGATCACACGCTCGCGTTTCTGATTCGGCACGGCTACTCGGTTATTTTCCTCTGGATACTGGCCGAGCAAGGCGCTCTTCCGCTGCCATCGATTCCGTTGCTGCTAGCGGCCGGCGCCCTCATTCGCGCGGATCGCCTCAGCGGAGCCTTGGCGTTGTCCTGCGCGATTGCCGCCTGCATGTTCGCGGACAACGTCTGGTTCCAACTCGGCCGGCATCGCGGAGCGGCGGTGCTTCGCTTTCTCTGCCGCATCGCGCTCGAACCCGACTCGTGCGTTCGTAAAACGGAAAACGTCTTTGTCCGTTACGGCAGCCGTTCGCTCCTTCTCGCGAAGTTCGTTCCCGGCCTGAATGCCGCCGCCGCGCCGCTGGCTGGCATCTCGGGGATGAGCCTGCCCCGATTCTTGATCTTCGATGTGCTCGGGTCGCTGGTGTGGAGTTTCAGTTACGTCGGCTTGGGGTTCGTGTTCAGCAACCAGTTGGAAATCGTCGCCGCTTACGCGGTGCAAATGGGCGCGTGGCTTCTGCTGTTCGTCGCGGTGTTGCTTGGCCTATGGATCGCCTGGAAGTACACTCAGCGCCGCAAATTTCTGCGGAAGCTTGCCATCGCAAGAATCACTCCTCGGGAGCTCAAAAGCAAGCTGGATGCGGGCGACGAAGTAATGATCGTGGATCTCCGAAGCGCTCTAGCCGGCGACGAGGATTCCATCCCCGGAGCCCTCCGCATTTCGATCGAAGAGCTGACCGGCCGCCACCAGGAAATTCCGCGCGACCGGGATATCGTTCTCTATTGCAGTTGACCCAACGAAGCCTCGAGCGCCCGTGCGGCGCTCATGTTGAAACGGCGGGGGATCACGCGCGTCCGCCCGCTCCAAGGCGGAGTGGATTCCTGGCGCAAGCTGATGAACGAGCGGTCAGAAGTAGAACTTCAAGCCGACCTGCATCGTCCGGGGATTCCCGATCGTGCTGCCGATGACGCCAAACGACGTTAAGTTCGTCAAGCTCCGCGCAGGCGTGTTGAAATTGGCGTGGTTAAACGCGTTATACATCTCCAGGCGTAAATCGACGTACTTCTTCTCCGTCAGGTGAAACTGTTTCCCAATGGTCAGATCCAAATTTTTGTAGCCGGGCCCGATTTCAGTTCCCTTCCCGGCGTTTCCGAATGCGCCGGGCGCGGCGTTTCCATACTGGCATTTGCCGTCGTTCTGCCCCGGCGTAGTGCAGAGAGAGACGTCGTCGCCAAACCAATGGTCGATATTCGAATTTTTGTAATCGAACGCGCCGTACCGGTTGGCGCGCAGCGAGCCGCGCACGATCTGATTACTGGAGTCTCGGCCGTTGATAGTCATGGGGAAGCCGGAATGGATACTCACGATCGAGTTCACCTTCCAGCCCCCAAGGGCCAAGTCGGCCGCCCGATTCATATTCTTTCCGAATGTCCGGTTCCGGCCCACGGGAATGTCGTAGTTGCCGCCGAAGCTGAAGACGTGCGTCGCATCGAAAAATGCCCGCCCGTAATCGCCGTGCCGGTTATAGGCGTTCTGCCAGTACGCGCCTTCCGACGCGGTCGAACCGCCCGAGCCGTAATAGCCGAGATTATCCGTCATGGTCTTGCTGAACGTGTACGAGGCGACGAAATCCAATCCCATGCCGTAGCGTTTTCGGACGCTCGCCTGAAGTCCGTTGTAGTTCATCGTGGAGCTCGAATCGGTTCCGCTGATGTTGGTGATCAGCGGGGCGACGCCGTACAGCGGCCGCCGTGTCTGCAAGGGCGCCCACGTGGAGGGATCGCCCACGCCGGGCAGCGGCTGATTGTACTCGCGGGGATCCACCAGATGCGTTCCCTTCTGGCCAACGTATCCGGTCGTCAGCGATAAGCTGTTCGTGAACTCGTATTCGATGGTGAAATTGTACTGCTGAATGAATGCCGGCCGCAGGTCGGGGTTCCAGGCCCGGATCTGGCCGGAAACCGCGGAAAGCGGCTGGACATCCGTGAAGCCCGTCTGGATGCTTCCGGGCGTGCGCGCGTCGAAGGTGACGGCGGACTCGAAGAAGTACGGCGGATTCAAAGGCAATCGGAGATTCGCGCCGGTCCCTTCCATGTAGCTGGTGATGCCATATCCGCCGCGCACGACGAATTTATTGCTCAGCATGCCGGGTGTCCACGCGAATCCAAGCCTGGGTTCGAACTGCTTCCAGTAAGACTTGTACAGGGCGCGGCTGTTTCCGTTCTTTCCAGCAAAAAGCTCTTGCCCGGTTTGGAGATTGAAGTTGGCTTCCAGGTTGTTCACTTCGTATACCGGCTGCGTGTATTCCCAGCGCACGCCCAGATTCAACGTGAGATTCGATCGCACGTGAAAATCGTCCTGCACGAAGACGCCGTCGCGCCATTGCCTGTGGCCCCAAAATCCGGTCTGGCTCCCGCGGCCTTTGGTATGCAGCAGATCGAGCAGAAAGTCGGCGTAACCGTTGCCTGTATAAGTGCCGTCGTAGCCGAAATTGCCAAGCAGCCCGTTGTTGCCGGCGTAGAAGCGATTTTCCTGATAACGCAGGAAATTGAACCCCGTCTTTAGCGAGTGACGTCCGACTTGCTTGGTAAAGTCGTCGCTAAAGTGGTAATCGTTATCGAACTCCTTGCTGTCCGTGGCGGAAGAGCCGATGCTGAAATCGCCGAAGCTGATTGAGCTGATGCCCGTAATTGGCTGACCGCCGGGGATGCCTAGTTTCTGGTTGCCGGTGGCTCCGAACTTGCCGCCGATATCGCTGGTGTTCACCAGGACCCCAACACGGGTGAAACCGACGCGCGCTTCGTTGATTGCCGTCGGCGACAACGTGTGCGTCCAGTTGATTACGCCGGCGGTGGTGGGCGCGATGGTGGGAGCCGTCAGCGAAGTGGGTAGCGAAAGACGCGACGATCCCGAATAGTAGCGATCTATCGAAAACCGGCCGAATATGGTGTCCTTTTCGCCAAGGCGGTAATCCACGCGGGCATCGGCCTGATCGTTATTCGTGTAGCCGGCGCTGCTCGAAAGGTAGTTGCCGTTGTAGCCCTGGGGTCCAGTTCCCGAGTGATTGGGAAGCGGGTAAAGCGAGGGGTCCGCGAACAAGGCCTTGGCCGCGGGGTTCACGATGCGGCTGGCCGGGATAACGTTGCCCGGGAATGGTTTGCCGGTCAATGGATCGAGGATGTTCTGACTCGCATACGGCGACAGGTCGCCGTTACGGAGCGATTGCGGCACCACTGTCGCGGACGAGGGTCCGCTGTTGCGCGCTTTGGTGCCTTGATAATCCACGAAGAAGAAAAGCCGGTCGCGCTTGACCGGACCGCCTAAAGTGCCGCCGTATATGTTCTGGTGATAGGCTTGCTTGGCCGCGCCATTCCGGTTGTTGAAGAAGCTGTTGGCGTTCAAACGGTCGTTCTGGAAGAATTCGAAGGCGTTACCGTGGAACTCGTTGCTGCCGCTCTTGGTCGACATATTGACGATCGCGCCATTGCCATTGCCGAATTCCGCGCTCCCGTTGCCGGTGAGCACCTGCATTTCCTGAAGTGCGTCGACATTGGGGTTGTAACCGACCAGATTATCGATCGGCTCGTTGATATCCACGCCATCCAGCAGGAAGTTATTGCTTTGCTCGCGGTTGCCGTTCACGTAAGGGCGCCCGCCGCCGAACTGCCGCGGGCCAGTGAAGGAGCCCGGATTCGGAGTCACCGCGCCCGGCGCGAGCAGGGTCAGCTGCGTGAAATTGCGGCCATTCACGGGCAGATCCGCCGCATCTTTTGCGCTAATGATCGCGCCGGTCTGCGCACTTTCCGTCTGCAGAACGGGTGCCGCGCCGCTCACTTCCATGCTTTCCGAAACTTGGCCCAGCACCATCGATACATCGATGCGGGCGGTCTGATTCGTCTCGAGAGTGAATGGACCGATCACCGATTTCTTGAACCCAGTCGCTTCCGCGGTAACCGTATAAGGGCCGATCGGAAGAAACGGCAAGGTGTAAACGCCCGCTGGATTGGTCGTTGTTTCGTTCGTTAAATTGGTGCCCGTGTTTGCCGCCGTTAGCTTCACGTTGGGAACCACGGCTCCCGTTGCGTCGGTGACCGTTCCGGTAATCGTACCGGTAATTGTTTGAGCCGATGCCAGGGCGCCGAAATAAAGCGCCGTGGATATTGCAAAAGTTGATATTTTCCTCATAGACCTCCTGTTCTCGTTGTATTGTACAGCGGTACGTCAACGCGGATCGGAATCGCGCCGAAGTTTTTACAGCAACTCGCCGAGCCAAGACCGTGAGGAGCGGTACTGGCGTGGTTTTCAGCGGCCTGCCCCGTGCTCCGCCGCGAATTTTGCCCACTTCTCCGATTGAGCCGGGTCCGGCTCAACCCCGGCAACGCCTCGATAGACCATCGAGGCATTCGAAGCTGCCAGAACGTGCCCGCCCTCCGCGGCCTTGGTCCACCACTTCGCGGCCTCCGCATAATTCTGCTGCGCGCCCTTCCCGTTGGCGTACATCATTCCGACGGCGGCTTCCGCGGGCACATATCCCTTTTCAGCGGCCTGCAATGTGTACTGGAATGCCATTGCCGGGTTCTTGTGTAGGTTCTCGCCGCCCACGCAGTAAAGGTCGACCGGATCCTTCGAACCCCGATTCGAGCCCGTATTTCCGGAGCCGCAAACTTCATAATCCTTCGAGTATCCTGCCGCTTTGGCGCTAATCTCATTCAGCCAATTTGCCCAGCCGCCCTCCGGGGTTTTCTGTTCCGGCCTGCCCAAGTCGCCTCGATAACCGCGATCGCGAACCGGGGCAAGCGTATTGGCGGCCATGACGCGCAATTCCTCGTCCTTGTCGTCGAGCAGCCCGATCAGCGCCTGAAACAGGGGCGGGTCCTGGCGCACTCCCTTCACTTGAAACCGGACGGCCTGGACGATTCCATCCACGGCATCGATGCGATCCCTGGCGTCCACGGCATTGCCAGGGCGGGTAGCAAGCTCGATGAGCGCTTGCTGTGCCTTCTCGGAACGCCAGTTGGCATTGATGGCAAGAGCGCGGATCGCCGCCCCGCGCACTTTGGCGGAAGGGTCGGTCGCCTTCTTCGCGAGCGCTGCGACGGCCGGCTCGTTAAAAATGGCATGGCTAAAGGTTTCCGCGGCGGCGGCGCGGACATCCGCACTTCCGGATTCGAGCAGTTTCTCAACCACCGCGCCGGCCGGAGCGCCTCCCACTAAAGCGAGCGCGGTGAAATATCCGTCCGCGTTCGCCGAAGGCGGCGTGCCGGATGCAAACTGCTTCAACAACCTCCGCTCTTCCATCGATAACGGAAGATTCTTGTTCCGCAGGCGCGTCGCCCATGCGATCGCATCGCCGTTGCTCGGCGGATGGTAGGTGCGCGCGCCAAGATCCTCGAATTCGCGATAGATCACGCGATAACCCTTGGCGCTCACGCGCGAATAAGTGTCGCGAACGGTCGTGAGATGGTAAGACAGATCCCGAAGTCCAAGCACCATGTAAAACTCCGGCGCGCTGTTCAGCGGATCGATTGCCTCGCTGAGTTCGGACGGCATCCTCCACCAGCCCCAGCTATACGTGATGCCGGCCGTCACGATATCGGGATGCAACATCGCGAACTCGCCCGAGATCTTGCCGCCTTCGCCTTTGCCATACATGTAAACGCGGCGCGGGTTAACTGGGTAGGTCTGTTTCGCCCACGCGATCAGTTTAGCGATCGGCTCGTCGTCGGCCGATCCAAATTTCCGGCCTTGCGGATGGCCGGCGAGCAGCACGTAATTGTCGCGAATCCCGAGCCGCTTGAGCGCCTCGCGGACTGGCAGGATTTCATCCCCCGTGGGCCGGTCGTGCTCCGGGAAGCAGAGGATCAATCCCACTTTCTTCGCGGGATCGGTGACGCCGGCGGCCGCAATGCCCTCCGGCGGTTCGACAACGTAGCGGATAACGGCTTTGCCGCCGTCGTCCTTGAGTTCGGTTTCCACGGCATAAAGCGGAGTGCCGATCCACGTGCCCATCAAGGCGCCGAGGGCCAGCCGGAATAGCGGCGATTGAATAGTCATATATTCACAGCAAATATATACTAACTTCATGTTGTCGCGACGAGCTTTCCTGGGAACCGCCGCTGCCGGCGCTCTGGTTGGAGCGAAAGCCACGGGGTTGAAGATCGGCGTCATGGATACCGTCTTCCGCATGCCCGGGAAGCCCGAATCCGTCGAGGTCGCAAAACGCCTGGGCCTCGCCGCCGTGCAGGTCACGCTGGGAAAACCGGCGGATGGGAAAACGCTGCCGCTAGAAGATCCCGCGCTCCAGCGCGCGTGGCTCGCGGCGTCCCAAGAGCACGGCATTCCTCTCGATTCCACTTATCTCGACATGCTGCATCAGGATTGCCTGAAGGACAATCCCAACGCGCCCATGTGGGTGCGCAAGGGCATCCGGATTACGAAGAATCTGAACGCTCCCGTGCTGATGCTGGTGTTCTTCGGCAAGTGCCAGGTGCTTCAGCGCGCGGAACTCGATCGAGTCATCGAGCTGTTTAAAGAGCTTGCACCCGAAGCGGAGCGCGCCGGCATAATTCTCGGATTTGAAAATACAAGCTCGAGCGTGGACAACCGCTACGCCGTCGACAAGGTCGCTTCGAAAGCGTTCAAGATGTGGTACGACGTGGGGAATTCAACCTTCAACGGCTACGACGTGCCGAATGAGATTCGGAGCATGGGGCGGGACAGGATCTGCATGTTCCACTTCAAGGACAAAGGCTATTTGGGCGAGGGGAAAGTGAATATGCCCGCCGTGCTGCAGGCGATTGACGATATCGGATTTCACGGATACGCGAATCTGGAAACGACTGCGCCGTCGGGAGATCCCGAGGCGGACACGAAGCGGAATTTGGATTATCTCAAGAAGTTGATGGAGGCGTAGACATGCCAACGTCCGCCATCCAGTCCAAAAGCCGCAGATACCAGGACGCGTAGATCGCGTTGGGTTTGAGCGGCTTCGGCTGCAATCCGAACCCATGCCCGCCGCTCAGGTAGACGTGCAGTTCGGTTGGAACTCCGGCCTTTTTAAGCGCCGGATACAAAGTCGATATCGCCGTCGATGGCCCCTTATCGTTATCGGCGCACAACATGAACGTCGGCGGCGTGTCCTTCGTGACGGTGATGCTGTCCGGACGAAGCCCGGGATAAATCAGGATCTGATAATCCGGACGGGAATTCTGCCGGTCGATGGGATCGGCGGCATCCGGCTTGCCGGATTCGTAACGGGTGGACGCGAGCGCGGCGACTTCCCCTCCGGCGGAGAATCCCATGATGCCCACCTTCGATGGATTTACGTTCCACTCTTGAGCGCGGGCGCGAACCATGCGAATCGCGCGTTGCGCGTCGGCGAGCGCGTCAACATCCACCTTGTACGGCGAACCTTCTTCGCGCGCCAGCCGGTACTTGAGCACGAATGCCGCGACGCCGACGCTATTCAGCCACTCGGCGACGTTCGTGCCTTCGGTATCGATCGAAAGGAATCGATGGCCGCCGCCGGGCGCCACGATCATCGCCGCTCCCGTGGCTTTGTTCTTCGGAGGAAGATACACGAGCAGCGACGGGTTGTGGATATTCGAGACCTTGGTGGATTCTTCCGGCTTCGTGGCGGGTTTCACGACTTCTTTTCGCGAGGCCATCGCCTCGGAACCGGGAGCGCCATTGGCCCAGAGCGGGATTTCTTTACCCGCCTCGGCCGCGAATAAACCGGCGGACATCAGGAGGATCGCGCCGGCTGTTTTGAAGTTCATGTTTTGCCTCTCAAGAATTTCGGCCCCAGCCGCGACCGCAAGCGGGCGGCGCCGGGAGCTTTGATTATGCGACGTTTCGAAGCTTTTAAGTTAAGATCGGTGATGCGATTCCCCTCGCGGGGATTGACATCGTGAAAACAAAAAGGACCCTAATGTTCCGGCTCCTCTGCCTCGCCCTCTTTATCAGCCTGATGACGGTCTTAAGTCCGGCAATGGCCCAAGCTCCCGCCGCGCGCCCGACGCCTCCGACCCGCGATCCCGCCAATCCCGGCTATGTCATGGCGAAAGAATTACCCGAGGGCGCCAACGCTCCGGCAACGGCCGACGGAAATTTCATCCTCGGCCCCGCCCACGGCCCAGCGCCGGAAATGACCGCGCGGGAAGGCGTGCCTCAGGGGACGATCTCCACCTTCACGATGGAATCGGGCGACAGTAAGATTTATCCTGGCATCGCGCGCGAGGCGAACACCTTTGGCAAGGCGGATGCCAACGACCCCGCCAAGGTCGTAATCACCACCAGCCACCCCGCCCCCTACACGCGCCGGGTATCGGTATTCGTACCCAAGCAATACGTCCCCGGCACGGCCGCGCCGTTTATCGTGGGAGCGGACGGACCCGATCCGGCATTGTTCACGGCCCTGAATAATCTGATCGCCGAGCGCCGCGTGCCCGTGATGATTGGCATCTCAATCGGCAACGGTAGCGGCGACGCCCAGGGAAGCGAGCGCGGCCTGGAATACGACACTATGTCGGGCCTGTACGCGGAGTTCGTCGAAAAAGAAGTGCTGCCCTTGGTCGAAAAGCAGTACAACGTGAAACTGACCAAAGATCCCGAAGGCCGGGCGACGATGGGCTGCAGCTCCGGCGGCTCGGCCGCCATGATTATGGCGTGGTATCACCCGGAGCTCTATCACCGCGTTCTCACCTACTCCGGCACCTACGTGAACCAGCAGTGGCCGTCCAACTCCCGGACTCCCGGCGGCGCATGGGAGTTTCACGAACACCTTATCCCGAACACGACGGCCAAGCCGCTGCGCATCTGGATGGAGGTCGGCGACAGAGACCTTTTCAATCCAAATATCATGCGCGACAACATGCACGACTGGGTTGTCGCCAATGAGAACATGGCCAAGGCGCTGGCCGCCAAGGGCTACCATTATCAATTTGTCTTTGCGCGTAACGCCGGCCACTGCGACCGCGCCGTAAAACAGGAAACCCTGCCGGAAGCTTTGGAATATGTATGGCGCGGGTACCCTATTGCCGGGCCGAAGAATTGATTGAACGGTATCGCGTTCGCGAACGCGATAAAAATCGCGACACGGACCTCCGTCGAATCGACAACTCCACTTGGCCGCATAACACGCACCCACGGGGAGGCGCCGACATGCGTTCCGGGGGTATCGTCAGCCAGGCGGAAGTTATGGTTTACTCTCGAGGCCGTCGCGCCGAATTCTGCGATCAATCGCCTCGTGCTTACCAACGGTCTGCTCGGTGCTCCAAACCAACCCACTATCAGAAGTAAAGCTTCATCGCGAACTGGATGAGCCGCATGGGAGTGTTCAAACTCCGGATCTCGCCTACTCGGAAGCTACTGGTGTTGCCGTCCGGAATCACCGAGTCGTTCGAGGCATAACTAAGGTTACTGGACGGATTTCCAAAGTTCGGATGATTCAGCCCGTTGAAAAACTCCGCGCGGAATTGTAGCTTGGTTTGTTCGCCCGTGTGAGGCAGGCGCCAGTCCTTCATCACGCTAAAATCCAAATTCTGCTCACCCGGCCCGTTCAGGATGTAAACACCGGCGTTCCCGTAATGGCAGAGTTCCGGATGGTTCGGGATATTGCAATCGGTGCGGCGGAAAGCAGTTGGATCGTACCACTGTTGGCGGCTGGCCTTGTCGCCCAAACTCCCATTCCCCACGCGGTCGGGAAGCGTGATGTCGCCGCCGGTGTTCAGATTGCCGCCATTCAAGGTGAATGGGAATCCGGTATGAATCGTTAGAATGCCGCTGGTCTGCCATCCCCCGATGACAGCCCGCTTCCAACCCTTGAAGTGGGCCAAAAGCGGCGGCTGATAGACAAAACTGATGGATGAAGTTTGAGTCAGGTCAAACGGATAACGGCCGCGTTCCTGATTCCGGTTCCGAGCGTCCTGAATTTGATTGCCGCCATTTCTCTCGTAACCCTCGCCCAGCGCTTTGCTATACACATAATTGCCGGTGAATGTTAGTCCGGCGCTATATCGCTTCTCAACGGACACCTGCAGGCCGTTATAGTTTGCGTTCGCGTTACTGTCCAAATAGCGGATGCTTCCGAGAGTAAACGGGGTGTTACCCTGACCCTGGCTGGCGTATGCCTGATACGGACGCCGGGCTTGGATGTTGGTGTTCGTCGAAGGCGTCGGGGAGTTGTAACCGGCGATGCTGGTTTCGACGTGAGTCGACTTATTGCCGACATATGCCACAGTCATCACTGTTTGCCAGGGAAGTTCGCGTTGCACGTCGAAGCTCCAGGAAACAACCGTCGGCTGCTTATTGTCGAACGGCATCAGGATCACGTTCGCGGCGTTCCCGGTGAGGCTCCCGTTTCCTGGAAAGGGATTCGTGGTAGTCAAAATCGGCGATCCATCGCGCAGTTTGTAAGTCGAAATATTGTAACTCTGACCTCCATACGGATAGGCAATCGTCTGCGCGGGATCGAATACCGCGTTATAACCGAAGGTGCCGGATTGCGGCGGATTACGGCTGAGGATCTGGAAATTGTCGAGTTGTTGCCCGTTGGCGAACCAACCGCTGCCGGTCCGTATCACCCACTTCGGCGCGATGCGGTAAGCTATGCCCACGCGTGGCATAAAATAACGGTTCTCTTGCTGGATGAACTGGTAATTAGGCGTCCCAGGCGCGGGCACCATCGTGGGGAGCATGCGCCCGTCGGAAGCCTGCGTAAGGATGTTCAGGCTGAGCGTCCGCCACTTCCCGTTCGGCTCGGTCGGCACGCCGAAATAGTCCCAGCGGACGCCATAGTTGACGGTGAGTTTCGAACCCACCTTCCATTCATCCTGAACGTACGCGCTATAACGGTTCTGCCGCGGGGCGCTGAAGGACAAGCCTTCCGGCGTCTGCGTCGAGAGGAGATCTCCAAGCAGAAATCCCGCAAGAGCGTATCCACCGATGTTATCTCCAGGCGTCAATAGCCCGCGCGGATTGTTGGACGCGCCGACATGCAGTTCGGGATGACGCCATTCGACGCCCATCTTAAAGCTGTGGGACGCCCGGATGATCGTCAGGTTATCCGTGATCTGATGAGTGCGATTGATATCGAAAGCCCCGTTATCCTGTTCGCCCAGAGTCACCGGGCCAAAAGCGACCGTGGGTATTCCGGTTTCGGCGGGCGTTAGCTTTCGCGTATTGACCACTTCCAGAGTCCCCAGTCCGAGGGATGTCGGATCGAAATTCGTCCCCGTTCGCGGATTACTGACATCGTCGTCCACAACGTTCCATCCATAGCGGAATTCGTTCAAGACACTCGGGCTGAAGATGTGCAGATATTCCGCCGCGAGGTTGGTCGGCCACGCAAAAGTGTTCTTGGGGAAATTCGGATTGAGATTGCCGCTGGTCAGGTGCTGGCCGTCCCTGAGATACCGGACGAAAACGCGGTTGTTCTCATTGAAGTTGTGATCGATGCGCCACATGAATTGGTCGGTCACGCCCACGGTCGGCACAAGACCCTGAACATTGTTGGCGAGAGGGTCGGAAGGTTGCGTCTGGGGAAGCGGCAGATACTTATTCACGAAGGCCTGCGCCGCCGGATTGATGCGATTGGTTGGAACTACGTTATTCGGAAATGGGTTGCCGGTTAACGGATCGAAAACGATAATCGGCGCGCGCACCGGCTTTCCGTTCTGAACGGGCGGAGTCAGCAGAGCCGAGAAATCGCCGTTCCGGAAGGACTGCGGATACCAGAACGCCTGGCTGGGCGTTTCCTGCGTTTGCCTGTACCCCTCATAAGCGAACGACCAGAAAGTCTTGTTCCGGCCGTTGTAGATCTTGGGCAGAATTACCGGACCTCCGATGAAAGCCCCGAACTGATTGCGGCGCAGAATCGGTTTCGTGGCTTGCTGTGCTCCGGGCGGGAGTTGAAAATTCAAGAAATAGTCCTTCGCGACGACCGCGTTGTTCCGCAAAAATTCGAATAGGGTCCCATGCACATCGTTGGTGCCGCTCTTCATCGCGATCTGTACGATAGCCCCGCTATTTTGGCCGTACTCGGCCGAGAAAGAGCTGGTCATTACTTTGATTTCCTGAACCGCATCGACGGAAGGAACCAAGTTCGCGACGTTCACCTGCGAGCCGGTTGCGATCACGCCGTCAAGCGTCACCTGCTGGTTGAGTTCCCGTTGGCCATTCGCGGTCACGGCGATGATTTTGCCACCCACGAATCCCCCGCCCTCGCCGTTGTATTGCAATCCTTGCCGGTTGCCATAGCCGACGCCCGGAACGGTGGCCGCCAGCGTCACGATGTTGCGTCCGTTGATGGGCAATTCGGTGACCCGCTGGTTGTCGATCACCTGCCCGACCACGGCATCGTCGGTCTTCATCTCGACCCCTTGCGCGGTCACTTCAATCGACTCGCTTGTACCGCCAATTGACAGCGTGAAGTCGACGCGCGCCTTCTGTTGGTAGGCGACCTCGACGCCGGTCTTCTGCTCCGATTTGAAACCGGGCGAATCGACGGTTACGGTGTACTGGCCGCGTTCGATCAGCGGAAACGAATAGTCGCCCGTGCTAGTGGAAGCGCCGACGCGCCGCTCCCCGGTCTCGACGCGCAGCAAAGTGACTTTCGCGCCCGCAACCACCGCCCCGCTCGCATCCTTCACGTTCCCGAGCACCTCGGTTGAAGTGGTTTGGCCCGAAGCCGCGGCGGCCATGCCGAGAAATATAAATAACCGCGCAAACTTTCGTTTCATATCGACCTCGTTCCCCAATCCCTTGGGATCTTCGATCATATGTCAATGCGCCGATGATGAAACGAACCTCTCTAGGCTAGAGGCACTTGAGCAGTACAATCAACCCGATCGCGGGCAGCGCGATGCCGGCCATGACGAGCGCCGCCGTCAAAATCAGGAACCACCAATCCCGATTCTTCTGAAGCCGCGGCGCGGCCAGGTGGCTCTTCAATAGAAGATAATTCCGTCGATTCGCCTTGAACACAATGTCGAACAGATCGCCAAGAAACGGCACCGACCCGGCCAGCGCTTCTATTCCGATATTCACCAACATTCGCGCGATGGCGACCCGCGCAATGCCAAGCTGGATTGCCCGGACAACGATATACAGGGAGACCAGCCCATCGAAGATGTCGCCGATCCCAGGGATCAGCCCGATAATGCCGGCGAACCCGAACCGCAAGCCGCCCGGCACGGTGAAAGCGTAATCGAGCCAGCGCGCCAGCGCCTCCACGTCGGCAATTCGCGGGTCGATCACCTCGGGCGTCAGGCCATCGGGACTGTGTCGTGGATTGGCGTATGGCGCGATCGCTTTCGGCACGCTAGTTCGCACCCGCTCCATTGCTTACAGAATACAGCGTGCACCGCGCGGCGACGGCAGCCGAACTTTGCGTGGAGCAACCGCGTATACCTAAGGATGACAAAAATTTCCGTTCTGTCGAGAGTAACCGTGCTTTTACCTTTACTGACGTTGGCCGTTGCCGGGGCGGATGTTCAGGCTCTCGAAAGCATTCAATCGCAAGATGAGTTGAATAAGGTCGTCGCATCGCTGGACGCGTCCCTTTTCGATTCCTATAACCGGTGTGATTTGAAGAAATTTAGCGCCTTTTTCGCCGACGATGTAGAGTTCTATCACGATCAAGGCGGGGTGACCCTTGGGAAAGAAAAATTGACCGAAAGCATTAAGAATAATATCTGCGGCGGCGATGTGCGGCGAGAACTGGTGCCAGGCACGCTGGAGGCGCATCACATGAAGGGCTACGGCGCGGTAGAGATCGGAATTCACCGTTTCTTGCACCCGAAGTCGAACACTCCCGCCGGCGAAGCTAAGTTCATTCACCTGTGGCAGTACAAAGACGGCGCATGGAAAATCACCCGTGTCATCAGCTACGATCACCACGCCGCGGCCAAGTAACCCTCGGCCCAAAATGATAGCATCGAGATCGGGGGTGAATCATGTCGCGAATTAACTTCTTACTCGTCTGCGCGGGGATGCTCGGCGGCGCCGCGTTTTCCCAAGCGCAAACTACCGTAACCTGCAACTCCGATGACGGCAAGCGCCACTACTGCAACGCCGATACGCGGGGCGGCGTCCAGTTGAGCCGGCAGATCAGCGGAAGCGCGTGTGACCAGGGCTCGACGTGGGGCTTCGACAATAACGGCATTTGGGTCGATCGCGGTTGCCGCGCGAGCTTTACGGTGGGCGGCAACAACGGCAACAACAACGGAAACAACAACGGCGGATTCTTCGGCAACCAGAATTCATCCGGCTCATCCCAGACGATTCGTTGCTCGTCCGACGATGGACATCGCCACGCCTGCCGCGTGAATACTGCCGGAGGAGTCGC